>JAYVDQ010000267.1:0-5568 GCA_043749325.1 Chloracidobacterium sp.
ATACAAGATAGAAAACAGGCAATGCTAGGACGATCAGCGTCGTACCGATCTTCTCCGTTATTTGCCAACGAGTGTCCTCCAGAAACCAGGCCGCGACCAAAACAGAAAGAAATAACGCGGTGCCCGCAATGCCAAACGTACGGGAAACCCAAAGCGAGAAAAAGCCGCAGGCGACAGCGGCGTAGGAAACAAAACGAAAGAATTTCTCGAAGTTCATCGCGATGCTAGTTAATTATATCGTTTCGAGCGGCTAAGGTTGCAATATTATCGACAAGGGAGAAACGCGGCATTTAAGCTAATTTGTTGACGCGTTATATAATCTACGGAAATGTCAGCAGAAACATCACAAATCGAATTGAACAACGTTGCCTCAGTGGAGGAAATCCGCTCTAACTTCCCGGCCCTCGAAAGAACTCATAACGGTCATCCCGTAGCATATTTCGACGGTCCCGGCGGCACGCAAGTGCCTCGTCAGGTCGTTGAGGCGATGAACGATTACCTTTATCACCACAACGCAAATACGCACTGGGCGTATCCGACCAGCAACGAGACTGACGAGATAATCGATGACTCGCGTAAAGCCATTGCGGACTTTCTAAATGCCTCGCCGGACGAGATCGCATTTGGCCAAAATATGACCTCGCTCACGTTTCATCTGGCGCGTTCGCTCGGACGCGAGATGAATGCGAGCGATGAGATCATCGTCACCGAACTCGACCACCACGCCAACTCCGACACCTGGCGCTCGCTGGAAAGTGATCGCGGCGTTGTCATTCGCGTGATGCCGATGGACATCGAAACCGGACAGCTCGACCTCAATGACCTCGCCGATCTGCTAAATGAAAAGACAAAGGTTGTAGCCATCGGTGCAGCCTCAAATATTCTGGGCACGATCAACGATTTTGAAAAAGCGGTGAAAATGGCCCGCGATGCCGGGGCCTTGACCTTTGTCGATGCCGTCCATTACGCCGCTCATGAACTGATCGACGTAAAAAAGATCGGCTGCGACTTTCTGGCTTGCTCCGCCTACAAATTCTACGGCCCGCATATCGGCATTATGTATGGCCGTCGAAAGCTGCTCGAAAAGATCGATTTCCCCAAGCTCCGTCCATCACCTGACTATTCGCCTGAACGAATGGAAACCGGCACCCAAAATCACGAAGGCATCGCCGGAGCCGCCGCGGCAGTAGATTTTCTCGCATCACTTGCCGAACACGGCTCAAGACGTGAACGTCTTGCCGCCGTTTTCGCCGAACTGCACGAACGTCAGCACGAAATGACCGTAAGATTGTGGAATGGACTCAACGCAATAAACGGCGTCCGGGTTTACGGGCCATCACCCGATCATCCGCGAACATCGACCATCTCATTCACCGTCGAAGGCCACACATCCGAGGACCTGGCCCGCAAGCTCACTGAAAATGCAATTTTCGCTTCCGACGGCGACTTCTACGCCCTCACAGTCGTCGAACGGCTCGGTGTCGAAGGCCTCGTGCGTGCCGGATGCACCTGCTACACGACGACCGATGAAGTGGAACGATTAATTGAGGGCGTTGCTTCGTTAACGCCATAGATTCGCTGTTGTGAACAAGGGACCTCGGCAAAATCTTTTCGTAGAAAATATTTAGGCGGTATAATACAGTTGTAATGATGACACGACAAGAAATTATCAGGATGGTAGAACGGAATATGAATAATAATCCGAACCCAATGATCGCAACTGACGCAGGTGTGCGTGCTGTCAAGAAATGTGCCGCACTTGCGAAAAAGCACAAGATTCGTTTTGCTCTTGTCGGAGGCATCGCGATGCATTTTTATAACGGCCCTCGCCTCACAAAAGATGTGGACGTGATCGCCTCGGCTATTCTGCCGATCGAGGCCGAGCGAAAACTAGGCTTTGGCGGCGACCGTTATCGGGTTCCCGTTGGAAGGATAAATGTACCTCTTGACTGGATCGTCCGAAACGACGAGGCCCGCTTATTCTATACAAAGGCTTTGGATGAAGCCTACCTGCTGCCAAACGGCCTTTCGATCATTACCGCTGAATGGATGGTAATTCTCAAATACCTTGCGGGAAGATTCAAAGACCAGCAGGACGCGATCTTTCTGCTAAAACAAAAAGGGCTGGTTGATCGAAAACTTATCCGACGAAAAATAAAGCAAATTCTAGGCCCCGGCGGTTGGGCCGCATTCGCCATTGGCCTGAAACGCTGGTACGACCTCGCCGACGGTAAGATCACGACTGAGAAAGAAGATTACGAGGCGGATAGGCTGTGACGTGTATCTTTCAGCCTGCGCTTGTTTGAAAAAAAAACCCGCTCAAATGAACGGGCCTTCTCTTAAGCAACACCTAAGGGTAGGGGCTATTTGCCCGTATTTACGAACTGGATGCAGTCGCCCTGGTTCTTGAACGTACGTGGGAATATGAAATGACTCCATCCCGAATTCTTACACTGGTCCTTATTCTCCGGACCATCGCACGCGTCACCGATACCGTCGTGATCCCAATCAGCCTGATCCGGATTAGGATGGGTAGGGCAGTTGTCAGTTGCATCGGGGACTCCGTCGCCATCCGCATCAGGCAGAGCAGTAGAGAACTTGAAAACTGTTCCACGCCCGGTTGCCCCGCCACTTGACGTCGTTCCGTAGAGATCACCGTCGCCGGCCTGTATCACCCCAGATGAGGGAAAAGCACCATCGCTAAAGTTGAAATTATGCAAGGTGGTGAGGCTGCCCCCGGATGTGATCTTGAATGTAGTTCCGGCGCCGTTCGCTCCACCGGCCGTGGTCGTACCGAAGAAATCGCCGTCAGAGGCCTGCACCAACTCCCTTGGAACGAAGCCATCGTACCCGGAGAAATTGTAGAGCGTAGTCAGGCTGCCGCCGTAGGTCATTCTAAATATGGTTCCGCTGCCGCCTGCCCCTCCGTTCGCAGTCACGCCGTAAAAATTACCGTCGCTGGCTCTCGCCAGTTCCGACGACGGAGAGGAGCCATCGGCCCCGATGAAAGTATGGAGCGTGGTAAGGCTGCCGCCGGGGGTTATTCTGAATACTATCCCGTTATGGCCCGCTCCGCCGATGCTGGCGGTTCCGTAGAAATTGCCGTCAATTCCCTCTATGAGTTTTCCTCGCGGAAAAGCCCCATTGGTAAAATTGAAACTATAGAGCGTGGTCAGGACGCCGCCGGTCGTCATCTTAAAAATCGTCCCACCATTGCTCGGCCCGCCATTTAATGTCGAACCGTAGAAATTGCCGTCACTGCCCTGCACAAGCCTGGCAAACGGTCCAGATCCATCGGTGAAACTGAAACTATGGAGCGTGGTAAGGTTGCCGGCGGGTGTGATCTTGAATACGGTCCCGCAGCAGATTGCCCCGGCCTCGCTCGTCGTTCCGTAAAAATCGCCGTCGACGCCCTGCACCAGCCCGGCGTAGGGATATATTCCATTTCCATCGCTCACGCTGAAATTGTAGAGCGTCGTCAGGCTGCCGCCCGATGTGATCTTGAACACAGTTCCAAAGTCGTTTGTGCCACCATTGACGGTGGTTCCATAAAAGTTGCCGTCGGTACCCTGCACCAGACGACCCTGTGGCGCGGAGCCATCGGGTCCGCTGAACGAATACAGCGGGAACGAGTTGGCATAGGCATTCAGCCCAAAGCCGCCGATGATGATTAGCACTGCGAGTAAAAGCGCGGGCACGCGCCTGTTTGAATAAACTTTCATTACAGATTTTTCTCCTTTCGAAAAGGCGGCAGTTGGCCCGTCTTACGAGTAAATGGGCTTGGTTAGTGCTGCCCGCGAGGGAGAAAGCGCAAAAACCTACTTAGGCGGCAGTTCCGCCGGTAGGGAACCCCTTGATATCCGAATGGAATAAAAGTAGAGATACGTAATATACGCGCGTTTCCAGAAATATCAAAGCGCAAAAAAACCCGCTCGAATGAGCGGGCTTTTTTAATATAGACCCGGCGACTTCTTCGGAGCAGTTGTCAGTTGTCAGATTGTCAGTGGTCGGTTGATGGAAAAATAACATCTACCACATCTAAATCAATTTCAGATTGGCGACCTTCTGAAAATGCCGCCGATTCAACGTGAGCAGATCGAGATCGTGTACTAAACAAGTGGCAGCGATCAGAGCATCGGCGAGGCGGAGGCCGTCGGTTTCGCTGTGCTTTTCGATGAGGTCAACGGCCGTATCACAGGTTGGTGCGTCGAGGCGAAGGTGATCGTAATTTTCTAAGAATTCCTTTGCTTTTTGTTTATCACGGAGACGCGTGCCCTGTATGAACTCAATGTAAGTAATGGTGTTTATGGACTCAGAACTTTGATGCAATACAGGAGGCTCAGATCCGGGATTTCGCCACATCTCGACAAGAACATTGGTGTCGACCAGAATCCGTTTCATAGCGTGTACCCGCGGTCGTTCCATTTGCGGATTCGCTCAGCGATCTTCGCGGAAGAATTTCGCTTCGGGTTTTCAGTCTTCTCCATTTCGTCGACCCAAGCACGCAGGGTCTTTACCAATGGGTCATCGTCCCATTTTTTTTCTCGGGTCTTCCGACCGTTGGATTTCTTCTTCAGAACTTCAACTAGCTTCTGGCGATCAGCGACCGACAATGTGTTTGCTTGTTCCAGAACTGTTTCGAAGGTTGTGGACATACCTTTGTACCTCACCCTTTATTTTACCATCAAATCCTGCGTGACAATAAAAAAGCACGCTGAAGCGTGGACTCTGAACGCGGAGAAGGCGACGGTTAATTCGGGCGATTTACACGAATTAGTTTGCCGGACATTTCACTCAAGCCAGTGCATGATTCATGAATCCGACCCGCTTGCCGCGAAAAATCGGTGTCGAACGTACACAAGACAATCCCTGCATGTTGGTGACCAGCATTATGCAGGCGAAGGAAATCGATTCGATTCATCGTAAGGACTGCCCGGTCGAGTGTTGTTGACCGCAACAGCACTTTCTCGTCAGCTATGGCTTGATGGGCACGCCCATCTTCGAAGGCAGTAAGCACATCGTGACCAAGTCTTCGCAATTCTGCAACCACGGGTAGCGGGAAATTCTCGTCAGCGTATAACCGCATCAATCTTCCCGCTCATTGGCCTGGATTTGGGACTCGATCTCGTCAATATGAGCCTCCGCATAATTCCAGGCATTGACAAGGTCCTCAGCGGCCAACCCCGGATAGCTTTTGAGGAGGTCACCTTCACTAAGACCTAGTTGGCGAGCGCGGTAAAGAAGCCAGACAGGAATGCGCGTCCGTTGGATGCACGCAACGCCGCCCATCACGCCGTCGTTCTTTTCGATGCCTTCGTTGGCATCACGGGAAAATTTCTTGAATAATGTTTTACGATCCCGATCCGACAAACCAGCGATCGCTAATTCGGTTTGTTTTAGCACGTCTACTGAATTCATACGACCAATTATAACATAAGAAAAACCCGCTCAAATGAACGGGCTTTCTTGAATTAAATCCGGCGACTTCCTACTTTCCCACAACTGAAAGCTGCAGTATCATCGGCTCCAGTAGGCTTAACTTCCGTGTTCGGGATGGGAACGGGTGTG
>JAYVDQ010000268.1:0-2352 GCA_043749325.1 Chloracidobacterium sp.
TCATGCCAGCACGAGCAAGCAAACGACGGGACTTTACGCAAATCGCCAAGATGGTCACGGATGCCGCAACCGGGCAAGGGCCGGGGCCGGTCAATCCGAAGGCCGAACCGCCGGCGGATCAGGATACCCGAAACCCACACGCGGTCGCTATGAGCAAGCTGGGGGCGAGCAAGGGCGGGATGGCAAGGGCGGCGAGTATGACGCCCGCCAAGCGAAAGGCGATTGCGAAAAAGGCGGCGGCGAAAAGGTGGGGAGACAAGAAGAAATAAAGCAAACACGATCCTAACAAACCGCAATACACAAGATGTGACATCGGATTTGACCGTAGTGTCTATCTCTGGTAGATTGCGCGTATGAGCCTTTTATCGGACGTACAGACATTAATGGAAGAAGTCGAAACCGATCGCAAAAAACGCCACGCCGATGTAGACGAAGATTGCAACAAAAAGGCGGTTGCGATTGCGACAGTTCAAACTCTACTTGCCGGGAGAGATACGATAAATTCCCTCCACCTTCTCAATAGTGTAGAAACAGCTCTTCCCGACCGCTTGCCAACACCGTCTGAAAGAAGTTCACCGCCGACACTTAACGATTGGCGCGGCCTACGGAAATCGGTACGGGATTTCGTGTCACGAAATCCAGAACGTTTCACGCTGGATGATGTAATAGCCTAATTTTCAGCGGTCTATCCCAACATTCCCGTGAAACGAATTGCAGTGAGCCAAGAACTTTGGCGTATGAACAATAAAAAAGAAATCCAGATAATTCGTCGCGGATCAGGTAGAACACCGCACATTTATAAGAAGGGGGAAAAAGCTACGGTTTGAATGTCTCGATTGTCGTGAGTAGGCGGGGTTTGAGTGCTGAAAACACCCAAACCCTCGCCAAGCTCGTTTATACCGTTATACAGCCTTACGGTATTGCGGGACTGCGAAAGCCCCGTTGAGAACATACAACCTCAACAGCTTATCACAGTTTCACAAAATTAAAAGAGCTGAGTGATTTACGAAGGAGCCACATGGCATCTTCTGCAATCTCCGCTGCGCCGCGCGATGAACAATTACGCACGGCGAATGACTCTGGCACGGCCAGAGACGGCCACGTCGACCAGTTCGACGCATATCCCGACAACATCCGGCATTGGCGAAATCGTCGATCCGGACGTTTCGTGGTTTCCCCCGATCAGCCACTGATATTCCCCAATTAACGGGAATGACTTGGCTTCAGCCGACCAACAAAAAATTTTGTTGGTCGGCTTATTTTTTTGGGAGATACCACTTGACAATCCTTGCGCGAGCAAGCATAATGTTCAGTATGAACAAGTTAGCCACTGAAACCCGCGTCCAAGTCATCAAGTGCCTTGTTGACGGTGTTGGCATCAACGCGACTTCACGAATCACCGGGGTGGCTAAGAACACCGTGCTAAAGCTGTTGGCGGAAGTCGGGACGGCTTGTGCGGAGTTCCTCGATAAGAACGTCCGCAACGTCACCTGTAAGCGGATTCAGTGCGATGAAATTTGGTCGTTCTGCTACTCTAAACAAAAGAACATCCCGAAAGATCGGGCCGGGGAATTCGGCGTGGGCGATGTTTGGACGTGGACCGCGATTGACGCGGATTCAAAGCTGATCGTGTCCTATCTGGTTGGACTTCGCGACGGCGGATATGCCACTGAATTTATGAACGACGTTGCGGGCCGGGTGGCGAACCGCGTTCAACTGACAACCGACGGGCATCGTGCTTATCTGGAAGCGGTGGAGGATGCTTTCGGTGGCGACGTTGACTATGCACAACTGATTAAGATTTACGGTGCCACCGCCCCCGATGAAGCCCGCTACAGCCCCGCAGCTTGCACGGGCATCAAGAAGAATCCAATCACCGGCAATCCGATCGACAAGGAAATCAGCACGTCCTACGTTGAGCGGGCCAACTTGACAATGAGAATGGCAATGCGTCGGTTCACCCGGTTGACGAATGCCTTTTCCAAGAAGATTCAGAATCATCAGCACGCCGTTGCCCTGAATTTCATGCACTACAACTATTGCCGCATTCATTCGACGATCAAAGTGACACCAGCAATGGCCGCTGGACTCACCGCAACCTTGTGGGAGATTGAAGATATCATTGCCCTGATCGACTGAATGAACCAACCGCCTACGGGCGGTTTTTTGTTGGGCAAGGTAGAATAAATCGATGCGAGAAATACTCAAAAAATATTTCACTTGGAATCTGTATCATCTCGTCGCAACGATCCTGATTATTCTGACCGTTGCCTCTGTTGAACGATCAAAGTCGGGTGCCTTGATCCTAATTCTTGTCATTGCCGTCTTGGGAAGCATACCGGGATATTTTGA
>JAYVDQ010000269.1:0-3957 GCA_043749325.1 Chloracidobacterium sp.
GTTTTTTAACCCTTGTCTCATCGTTTTCTTTGCGGCTCTGCGACTCTGCGGTAAATTCTTATGCCAGGTGGTGACATTCTTAAAGCAGCGGTCGTGACGGTAAGTGACAGTCGAATTTTAAAAAACGACATATCGGGCGACAGGCTTGTCGAATTGCTGCAATCTATCAATGCCGAGATTGTCGAACGGATCGTCGTTTCCGACGATCTCGATCAACTTCGAAAGACACTCTTCGAGCTCACGGAAAGAGAGGAGATCAATCTCGTCATAACTACAGGCGGTACGGGTTTCAGTCCGCGTGATAATACGCCGGAGGCCACAAGAGCAGTCATCACGCGCGAGGCTCCCGGCCTTGCCGAGGCGATGCGTCGAGAGACGGCCGCGAAGACTCCAATGGCGATGCTTTCACGCGGCGTTTGCGGTATTCGCGGGAACACCCTGATCATTAATCTGCCGGGCTCGCCAAAAGGGGTGGCTGAATGTTTCGAGGTTATTCGTCCCGTTTTGAAACACGCCATTGAGCTTATTAATGGTAAAACGGGTCACTAAGACGATGAAAAAGCACGTTTCACTGGTTATTTTAGCTCTGGCTTTCATGTTTTCCGGCCAATCCGTCGTGCCCGCCTCGCCGACCGACCAGCTAGAGCCGACCGTTGTATTTGCCGACAATTATTACCGCACCGAGCTGTATTTTGGACGCTCAAAGCCCGGCGCCGGAATGGTAACGGACGCCGAATGGGAGACGTTTTTGGCCGAGGTCGTGACACCGCGATTTCCGGACGGATTTACCATCTTGAAAGCAACGGGCCAATATCGCGAAAAGAACGGCACGATAGATAAGGAGCCGAGCGAAGTGATCGTGTTTCTTTATCCACAAAAAACACGGACGTCGAGCCGCCGAAAGATCGAGGAAATCCGCCGGGCATACGTTAAGCAGTTCAAACAAGAATCCGTGCTCAGGGTTGATTTTCAAAGCACAGTCAGCGTTAGTTTCAAATAACGCTATTCACCACAGTGAAAGTTGACGATGCGCGAAAGCGACGCGCGGGTTTTCTGCCCTGTGACGGTCGCTGTGATCTTTACCCGGTCGCACATCGAGCCGTATAGCCAAACGGGCACGTAATATTTGCCGGTTTCGCTAAATACACCGGGATAGGCGATCTTGCTTAGCTTGATCTTTTTGCCTTCGGTCACGGTGATACGGACGTTGCGACTGGTGACGTAGCCTCCGGCCTCGCCGCTAAGCTCGACGGTCACAAACAGCGACATGCTGAGATCGTTGCCGAACCATTGCTCTGGATCAACCGGTTCGCGAAACTGGCCAGTGATCTCGTCGAACGGCACGACCTTGATGGCGGCGATCTTATAATCAGGCGTCTTCTTTGCCGTCTGGGCATTTGCCGCCGCGATCCCAAGGGTCGCAGTGATCAGGAAAAGAGTGAATATGCGAGATATTTTTTTCATAATTAATTCTTCACCGCCCGTTGGATAAACGCCGCTTCGTCGTCGTGCAGCTTTTTGAGCGATACCTTTTCGATATACATCATGTGACCCGCCTCGTAATAGTGGAACGAAATGTTCTTACGCAGCGTCGGGTCGAGATTCATGGCCGAGACGGTGTATTCGGCGGCATAAAAGGGCGTCGCCATGTCGTAGTAACCGCAGCCGATAAAGATCTTCATGAACGGATTTTTTGCCATCGCGTCCTTCATCGGGATGCTCGTGTCGGCGTATTGATTGGTGACGTTGTAGTTCCACGGGGCGGTGATGCCGCCGCCGAGGATGAAATATTCCGTGTCGGTTTTATAGCCGAGATCGTTGCGAACGTAGGTATTGAATGCCGATGTGTAGGGCGGGCGGATTGCGTTCATGCTTGGGTCGCCATCCGGTGTGACGCCGCCTGCGTCACGGTCGATGCCCTTAATGCGGCTGTCAAGGCGGCCGGTGGTCCGGCGGTCGCTGCGAAGCAATTCTTTGTTGAATTTGTTTAGCTCGATGCGAAAATTATTTCTCACGATAAAATCTTTGCTCAGACCCGTTAGCGAGCTAAATTTGGCTGCCAGGTTATCTTTTTCCTTTTCAGAAAGCTGATCGATCCGCAGCATCGCGGGCATGTATTCGTTGGCTGCAAATTGTCGGGCTTCTTGTGCGACCTCGGCGACGGATTTGCCCTGCATGGATGACGATAGTTTTTTGTGATACCAAGCGGTTGTCGCGAAGCTGGGGAATATGAACACCAGCGGCATGTCGTTGTTATCGGCAAAGCGGATCGTCTGAAAGTTCATCACGGTCGAGATGAGCGAGATGCCGTTTAGGGCGATGCCGTGATCGAAAAGCCAGTTTGACAGGCCCGAAGCCCGCGTCGTGCCGTAGCTTTCACCGACGAGGAATAGCGGCGACATCCAGCGGCTGCTGCGGCCGAGATAGAGGCGGATAAATTCGCCGACCGATTCGATATCGCCGTTGACGCCGAAAAACTTACCGGCAAGTTCCGGCTTTGTCGCACGCGAATAACCCGTACCGACCGGATCAATAAATACAAGATCGGTCTCGGTCAACCACGTTGCCTGATTATCCTCCATCTCAAATGGCGGCGGCGGCATCGAGCCATCGTCCATCATCTTTATTCGTCGCGGTCCAAGTGCTCCGAGGTGCAGCCAAACCGACGCCGATCCCGGCCCGCCGTTGAAAGAAAACATCAGCGGACGTACAGCCGGAGCGTCGTCGAGCGTGTAAGCCATATAAAAGATCCGAGCCTCGGTCTCGCCGCTTACTGCGTTTTTAAGCGGCATAAAACCGGTCGTTACGGTGTAATTTAGCTGCTTTGCCCCGACGTGGATCGAATGTTTGGTTACGATCGGCGGCTCTTCCTTCGGCTCGGGCGTCGCTGCCGGCCGTGTCTGCGTTTGCGCCGGCGTGTCGGTTTGCGGCGACTGCTGCCGATTGGGCGGTTGCCCAATGACAACTATCGCGAAGAGAAGTATCAGGGACAAAAATATGGTTGCTTTCATGGCTTTTCCTCGACCGGCACGGAAAGTCTTTATTCGGCACGTGTCCATTTTTTGGTGGACCGGTAACGATAATTTACCGCGGCGGGACAATTTTTCTATGTGAGAGATTGAATAACGCGAAAAGGTTACCATAAGAGTTTCGGAAATGCGATGTAAAACGGGAGCGAAAACGGCAAGAGTGCCGCCTTTAGGCGATTTTTTACGCGTCTAAGAAACCGGGCTTGTGCCAGGCGTCACTCTTACGTCTAATCCTTGACTGCTTCGACGATGCTCACTGGGGAATGCGTCGGGACGATACGATTGAGTCTAAAGCCGGAATTTGACAGCAGCGTCTCAAATTCGCCGGCGGTGCGTTCGACGCCGCCCGGTGCGATGAGCATTTCCAGATCGAGTATCTTGCCCGGATGCGGATCGTTGCCCGGCGGGATGACGGAATCGACGATCAAGACGCGGCCGTCGTCGGGCATCACCCGGCGGATACAGCCAAGTATCTTCTCGCAGCTATCGTCATACCAATCGTGGATTATGTGCTTCATAATGTAAGCGTCCGCGACGACGGGTATCTCGCTAAAGAAATCGCCTTCGACCATCTGGACGCGATCCGCGACGCCGTAAGAAGCCAGCATCGCGGGAGCCCCTTTTAGCACGACGCCCATATCGAACAAAACACCATTCATCGACGGATATTTCTGTAAGATCGCGCCCAACAGATGTCCGTAGCCCCGGCAATATCGGCCAGGGTGCCAATGCCGCTGAAATCATAGGCCTCAAGAACAGCAGCAATAGACGCATGCGAAAAACCGGTCATCGCCTTATTAAAAGTGTCGCCGAGAGCCTTGTTCGTCTCAAACATATACGGGAAAATCGGTTCGCCGTGGACATGATCCCAGGCCGGTAAACCGGTTCTGACGCTGTACATCAAATCGTTGTAAACCCGCCAATGAGC
>JAYVDQ010000270.1:0-5236 GCA_043749325.1 Chloracidobacterium sp.
GCTGATCGCCGGTATCGATTCGCCGGTCGTGCGGGAAGTGCTGGCCGAAATGGAGGGCAAGCTGTTCACAAAGGTCGAGACCTTTGGTCTCGCCGACGATGCGAAATGGCAGGCCCGCGATATCGATTTTTCGGGCGATGTGACGCGGTTTGCTGTGTATTGTGACGGCGATTTGTTCGGAGAGTTTGAGACGCATCTGATCGGCGAATTCAATGTTCGCAACTGTCTCGCCGTCATTATCGCGGCCGATGCGTGGGGCATTTCACGAGAGAAAATACAGGAGGCTTTCCTGACGTTCAAATCGGTCAAGCGGCGGGTCGAGATCCGCGGGACGATAGGTGGCGTGACTGTGATCGACGATTTTGCTCATCACCCGACGGCCGTCGAGGAGACGCTCAAGGCCCTGCGGATGAAATACGCGGGGAAACGGTTGATCGCTGTCTTCGAGCCTCGAACCTGGTCGTCCCGTCTCGCGGTCTTTCAGGATCCGTATGCCAAGGCTTTTTCCTACGCCGATTATGTGATAATCGCCGGTGTTTACAACACGGCAAAGGCGAGCGAACTGGGGCGTGTCCTTGACGTCGATGAGTTGGTTGCCGACATCGCTTTGCAAGGCAAACCCGCAATGAGTTTCCCGGATGCTGACGCTATCGTCGAGCACCTAAAACCCGAAATGCGTGAGGGCGACGTGGTCGCGATCATGTCGAATGGCGGCTTTGGCGGGATACACGACAAACTGCTCGGAGTATTAAAGGAAGGTTAAACGCAGAGGCCGCAGAGTACGCGGAGAAAAATTGCTGATACTCCGCTATGCCGGAAACAGCGGCGGTTACGGCGCCGGCGAACGCTGGTAGTTTTGTCAGAACCGGGAGCGGTAGCGACCGGATTCTTATGCTCTATAGTCCCGGAATCCGGTCGCTTCTGACTCAGTCTATTTTACCGTTAAAATTTGCCAGGCTGACGACAATGTCGTCCATGAGCGAGGTTCGCGCCCGCGTTTCGGCCACGCCGTTTACGACAAATGAAATGACGAGCGGCTCGCCGCCAGCGGTTGTCATGTAACCCGAAAGAGCTGAGACCTGGTCTATCGTGCCGGTCTTGCCGCGAATATTTCCCGCTGCGGCCGTTCCCTTAAATCTGTTTGCCAACGTTCCATCCACCCCGCCGATCGTCAGAGCGTCACGCCAGGCCTGCGCATTTTTACTTTCTTTTGCCATGAAGGTATAGAGCGTTACGACGGCCGAAGGCGTGATCAGATCGTGCCGCGATAGGCCTGAGCCGTCATACTGTAGGATTCCGTCCGCGGGTATGCCTATCGACGCCAGAAACGTTTTGACGACCCCGAGGCCGAGCTGAGCACTCTCACCGCCGCCGCCCGCACGGCCGATCTGCTCACCTAGTGTCCACAGTATGGTTTCCGTGTACATGTTCTGGCTCGGCTTCAGCGTCTTTGCGGCGATCTCGCGAAACGGCGGTGATTCGAGCCTTGCGATCTCAATCTGAACTCTGTCCGCCTTAGTGCCCGACGGCAAGGTCTGGGCGCTGCCCGAAACGCTGATCCCGCGTTTTTCCAAACGCTGCTTCAAAATGGTGACAAAGAGATCCGCCGGATGTGTAATGCTGATCGGATTCTTAAATCCGGCATCTCCCATCGGCATAGTTCCAGAGATCTCCAAAATGTTGCGGTCGATCCGCTTATTTACGGAAAGCTCGCGTTTTACTGAGGTAGCGGTGGTCGTACACGTATTTAATATCTGAAACTGAGTATTGGGCGGCGAAATGGTTACGATGCACGGTCTGCCAGGCGACCCCGGCGAAACGGCAAGATCGACGGCATTATCATTTAACGGTAACGCCGAGATTTCGGCGCCGTAATACCATTGCAGATCGTCCCATTCCCACGTGCCGGGGATCGCGAAACCTTTGAAATAGCTCTCGTCGCTGACAATGCTGCCTTCGATCCGTTTAACTCCGGCGGCGGCGATCCGATCAACCAGCCTGTCGATTCCTTTGTAGTAGGTTTCGGGGTCGGTCGGCGTCGTTCCGAAAAACGCCGTCGAGATTGATACGTCTCCGCGGCCGAAGACGCGAAGATCGCCCTTTATCGTGCCCGAGGCATCCGGCGGTGCGTTTGCGAAAATGCTCGTTACAAACTTAAAGTCGGGACCCAGCTGTTCCATCGCGGTTGCGACGGTGAAATTTTTCATGTTTGACGCCGGCATAAAGTATTTATCGGCATCATTTTCGAAAATGACTTTGCCCGAATTGAGCGAGACGATCTTGATGCCGACGCGGCCGCGGCGAACTTCTGGAGCGGACATTCGCGCGCGTATCTTTGCCTGTAACTCTTCGATAGTTTGGATCGGCGCGGGTGTTGGAGACGGTTTCGCAACCGGCGTTGGGCTCGGTGCAGGCACAGGCGTGCCGAGCAGGACCGGTGTGGGTTTTGACCTCGGCGTTGGCGTCGGCGTCGCATGAGTAATTGCCGCTGAATCGGCCAAAGAAACGCGGACAATGCCCGCCGAGATCAAAACCGAAAAAAGAGCTATCGACACAATAATGCTAAGTCGGGAATTTTTCATTTGGATAATTCTAATTCAAAAGATCGTCATTAAAAAGCCGGCCCATTCAGTCGTCGTCGAAATGAAAAATGCCCGACGCAGCGAACGGCGTCAGGCAAACAACAGACCATCTCACAATTTATTTACACTTTGAATATCCGCAATCGCGGCATGATTCGCAGCCTGAGGCATATTCGAGCTGGCCCCGGCATTCGGGGCATTCGCCGATCATGCTGGACATTCTGGTTTCTTCGCTCGTGCTTTTGCCGACCGCTCGCTGCGATTCGGGCAGACGATTTAAACGGCGATCTATAAGCAGGAGGCACTCGGCGACCGCTTGCTCGGGCGAAGTTAGAAGCCGCTCATTGAACCATACAGCGTGGGTGGCCGTCACCTTATCAAGACTGCGGGCGACATCCTTGGCATCAAAGCCGCCGCGAAGCATTTTCGAAGCCAGTAATCCAACGCCTGCACTGATCGGCCCGGCGACAAAAACCTCGAGGATCCGTTCGCCGTCGTGATTGACCGTGACATACAAATTCTGCCCCTCGAAGGGTATCCGCCACGTCGAGCCTTGCAGCTCGCGGGGACGCTCGACGTGGTGAGAGGGAGAGACGGCGTGACGCAGGGACGCAGGGACTGAGATCTCGGCGTCGCTGCGTCCCTCCGTCTCCGCGTCGGTCTTCGTTGTTTTCATCGGATTAAGGACCTGCCCCTCGCGGCTGCCGTCGCGGTAATAGCTGACGGCTTTGCAGCCAAGCTGGCGGGCAAGGTGATAGAGTTCGTCAACCGATTCGACGGTGTCGTCGGTCGCACCGTTGCATGTCTTTGAGATGGAATTGTCCACATGCTTTTGAGCCGCGGCCAGGACCTTGACGTGTTCGAGCGACTTAATATTCATCGCCGAGATGAAGTGCGGCGGTAAATCCGCTTCGTGTTCTACGATGTATTCCGCTGCGGCCTTGATCGATTCTTCGTTGGTCTGATCAACGGTGATGCCGAGGGCCTCGGCCGCCGGCGAGTGGACGTAGGTATGCGTGCCAAGCGTATCCCGACGGACATAAGCCCAGGAGAAATTAGGCTCGATACCCGACGACGTTTCGGCAACGAGCGAGATCGTTCCGGTCGGGGCGATCGTCGAAACCTCATAATTTCGCGGCGTCAACGGGATGTCGCGGGGAATGCCGAGTTCATCATATATGAACCGGCCGTATGCCTCGCGGTTTGCTTCGAATTCGGGAAACACGCCTTTGTCCTTGCCCAAACGAAGCGACGCGAGCCAGGATTCGCGGCGGACGAAACCCATCACCTTTTCCATAAGAGCGAGCGAATCGTCGCCGCCGTAAGTGACGCCCAACTTTAGGCAAAGATCGGCAAAGCCCATGATCCCGAGGCCGACGGGACGCGTGCGTTTGACGACATCGTCGATCTCGGGTAGCGGGAAATGGCCGGCGTCCACGACATTATCGAGAAACTGCGTACAAAGCTGCGTGACATTGGAAAGGCGTTCCCAATCTACGATGCCTTCGCCATCGGTGGTTTTTATATAAAATTTGGCGACATCGATCGAGCCGAGATTGCATGAATTGTTAAAATGCAATTGCTGCTCGCCGCACGGGTTGCAGGCGTAGATCGGACCCATCGAGGCCATCATATGGTTATGACGGTTGACCTCGTCGATAAAGATGATGCCCGGCTCCGCATATTTGTGGGCGGATGCGATGATGCGGTTCCAAATGTCGGGTGCGAAGACCATGCCCGGCATAGGCGGCTCCTCGATGAGGCAGTCCGTAAGGTCCGACGTCTCGAAAGCGAGTTTGTCGGCAAATGTCGCGGTCAATCCGTCGGGACGGCGATAGACGACATAATCCGCACCACTTACTGAGTCAAAGACCGCCTGCGTCCACGGTTCGCCCCTAAATTCGGTTTGAAACCACGTGCCGCTGTCGACAGCATCCATAAAAAGGTCGGTCACCGTCACAGAAATATTAAAATTTGTCAGGCTCGTCTGATCGTTTTTAGCGTGAACAAAACGCAAAATATCCGGATGCGTTATGGCTAGAATGCCCATATTCGCACCGCGGCGGACGCCGCCCTGTTTGACGACTTCGGTCGTCTGGTTGACGATGTTCATGAAGCTGACCGGGCCCGACGCCACGCCGCGGGTCGAATTGACCATCGAGCCGGCCGGACGCAGGAATTCGTATGTCATGCCCGTGCCGCCACCCGTCTGGTGGATGATCGCGACGTTTTGAGCGTGCTCCATAATGCCCTCGATCGAATCGGGGACGTTGAGCACAAAACAGGCGGCAAGCTGGCCTTTGGGCTTGCCGGCGTTGACGAGGCAGGGCGTGTTCGGGACAAACTCGCGGGCAAGCATGACGTTTGTCATCTCGTTATAAAACAGCTTTTGCTTAAATGGCTCGGCCTCTGCCTTAGCGACGTGGCCTACAACGCGGCGGACGATATCATCCCACGTTTCGAGCGGTTCGCCGTGTTCGTCTTTGAGAGCGTACCTAAGACTCACCACCTTTTTGGCGTTCAGGCCGAGCGGAGCGATCTCGCGGGCCCTGGCGGTTCCGGCTCCGTTTCCGACCCCGTTCTTTTCGAGAAAACTGCTTATCGCCGACTCAAAAACTGTGCTCATAATTGGCCACCTTCTCCGTTGAACGTGC
>JAYVDQ010000271.1:0-2717 GCA_043749325.1 Chloracidobacterium sp.
CTCACAATTTGAGAGTAGGAGTATGTTATGAAATCACTTTTCGTATTTGCTGTCGGCTTAACCTTATTGCTTACCGCGTGGCCCGCGAATGCTCAAAGAAATATAAAAGACCTCGAAGCGATAAAGCAGATCGAAAAAGATTGGCAGGCGGCTTGGAACCGACACGACATGAAGGCTCTGACATCTCTGGTAGCGGAGGATGTGGATTTCGTCACCGTCGCAGGACTTTGGCTGAAAGGACGGAAGCAGTTCGAGGAGCATCATACGGCAATTCACGTGGGGCGTTACAAGGAGAGCGTCAGGACGACGACTGATGTTCAGGTGAAGTTCCTTAAACCGGATGTCGCGATAGTTCACGTCAGTGGGGTGATTAAGGGCGAGAAAGCCCCTGAGGGTACGCCGCTCCCGCCGAGGCAGGGAATCTTCACGCGAGTTGTCACGAAAGAGGGCGGGAAGTGGTTAATTAAAGCATCGCAAAACACCGCCATAGCCGCGGCACCAGCCACGAAATGAGCCTAACAACGGCATGGAGCCGACGCGCCCGAGGGCCTGTGCGATCATGTGGCCGCGGCGCGCGGCTCATTTGAGCCGTTAGCGGCTGGCAAGTAGCAAAAGGCAGAGTGACTTATTGCAGCCGGACTTGCAGCCGCCGATCGCGGCCGTCGCCGACGGACTCGGTAAAGAGGTCCTCTTCCTTTTGGAGGGTCACGTGGATGATGCGCCGCTCGGTCGAATTGAGTAACCCGAATGTAAACGGCCGGCCATTCTTGCGAACCTGATCGGCCGCAAATCGTGCCATTGCGTGGAGCTCTGCTTTGCGGGTCTGGCGAAATCCGTCCGCGTCCACGACAAAGCGGTGTTCGCGGTCGAGTTCGCGGCCAAAAGCCTGAAAAAGCAAGACCTCGAATGCGTCAAGCATTTCGCCATTCTCGGCCAACGCAAAATGCGCGTCCTCGCCACTTAAGTTTAGCCAACAGCCTTCGTCCGTCCATTCGGCGGTAACGCTCATGTCAAACCTCAGGCCCGAAACAACGTCGGCCAGAAAATCTTTGGCGTTTTCACATGTTTGGTTCATAAAAAAGGTTAAAAAGTGAAAGTGTGAAAAAGGTAAAAAGGGCGTTGAAAAAGACAATAAAAACTTTTTCACTCTTACACTTTTTCACATTTACGCCGTTCCAAATTTCGGTTTTACCTGCTTCGCGTTCTTAGGCACGGAATCAACGATCTGCGCGTCCGGCGGTGTCTTTGGCTTGTTCATTTTATTAATGACCATCTGTTGGCCAAAGCTTACGATGTTGCCGAAAAACCAGTATAACAAAAGTCCCGCTGGGGCCGACCACATTACCCACAGCATCATCAACGGCATGAAATAGGTCATCATCTTCTGCTGCATCTGCTGTTCGGGCGTAACGGTCGCGGCCTGCGGCGTGAATTTCATCGACAGGATCATCGAGATCGCGAACGCAAATTCGAGTATGTGCCACGGATCGGCCGCCGACAGGTCAGGCAGCCAGATAAACGTCGCCTGGCGAACCTCGAGCGAAACTGTCACGGCCGTGTAGAAAGCGATCAGCAGCGGAAACTGCAGCAGCATCGGGAGGCAACCGCCGATTGGCAGCGCGTCCTTTGTCATCTTCAACTGCTCCATCTGTAGTGTACGCATCCGCGGATCGTCGGTCGGCACCCCTTTTTTCTGGAGATCTTTGATCCGATCCTGGATATCTTTCATCTTCGGCGCGTTGCCCGATGCTTTTTTGAACGATCGCGACTGATACCAACGCAGTGGAAACAGCAGCGAATAGAACAAAAATGTGAAAACAATGATCGCGACGCCGTAATTATGCGTCAACCCGTTAAAGAAATTCAGCGCGTATAAAATAGGGATCGAGATCGGTTTGGTCAGCCATCTCAGCCACCAGTAATTGCTGAAATTGATCAGGTTTGTCAGCTCGACGGGGCGTCCGACATCTTTGGTCAGGCCTTCGTTCAGAGAATTTAGCAAGAAATAATCCTTGTTGCCCGTAAATACTTTCGTAACCGATCCATCCGCCGTAATCGGCAAATAAACGGTCACGAGATGCCGCGTTTCAGTGGTCTGATAATTTCGCATGATCCACTGAAAGATGCTGTTAAAGTATGGCTGCGTCGGAACGTCGTATTTCATCGCGCGGTACTCAACGCCCTGTGCCGGAGACGCCGGTATCGCCGCCATCGCAAAATATGCGTCGCCCACGCCTGCCCAATCGACCTTGCCCGCGTCCGTCAGCGTCGCCTGATTATTTGCGTCGAAAGTGAACGTGTAGCCGCCCTGATGCCGCTTGACGTCGCCATCGACGGCCGCGACGGCTTCGGATTCGATGTGGTAGAAATTGTGATTATTGATGGCGTGGTCGCCGATGCTCGCGCCGATGAGCAGCTTTGTATTCGGCACCGGCTGACCGCCTTTCTTAAGGCTTATGGCAAGGTCGGCGATGTAGCTGTCGGCACGAAAAATAAAGCTTTTCTTGACCTCGACGCCGCTTGCGTCCGTCAGCGTAAATTCGACCGGCTTTTCCTCGCCCGCCACGAGTGTGATCGTATCGTTGGCGACGGAGATCTGATAATTGCGGTCGTTTACGATGGCGTTTAGGTTTTGATCGTCGGTCGAGAGCCGAAACGGTATCTCACGCGGGCTGCGCAAAAGTGCTTCCGGCGAGATGAGCTGCAACGGCTTTCGC
>JAYVDQ010000272.1:0-3539 GCA_043749325.1 Chloracidobacterium sp.
GGGCTACCCGCTTGTCGATTTTAAGGTGACGCTGATCGACGGCAGCTATCACGCTGTCGATTCGGACGAGCATAGTTTCCGTGCGGCGGGCCGCAAGGCCTTTCGCGCGGCGATGGAAAAGGCCAAGCCGACGCTACTCGAACCGATAATGGACGTCGAGGTTTTCACGCCAATGGAAGTTTCGGGCGACATAATGGGTGACCTCAACAGCCGCCGTGGCCGGGTCGGCGGCATGGAGATGCGGGGGCGTCAGCAAGTGATAAAAGCAAAAGTCCCGCTTTCGGAAATGCTCGATTACCAGTCGAAACTAAATTCCGTCACGCAGGCTCGCGGCTCGTATCATATGCAGTTTTCGCATTACGATCCGCTCCC
This sequence comes from Chloracidobacterium sp., assembly GCA_043749325.1. Taxonomy (GTDB): domain Bacteria; phylum Acidobacteriota; class Blastocatellia; order Pyrinomonadales; family Pyrinomonadaceae; genus OLB17. The sequence continues at coordinate 373 of JAYVDQ010000272.1, forward strand.
GGCAAATTTGTTGAAAAAAGTTGTCGACGAAGCCGTGGCCTCGGGTCGCGTGAGGGCACACGACGAGGATGAATAAGAGTTCTTACCCACGGATGAACACAAATAAAGACAGTCAAGAAACTCTTTTTCGTTCTGAGCCGTATCTGTGTACATCTGTGTTTATCTGTGGTTTCGATTTTTGGTATTAGAAGGAGTTTTTATGAAGCGACATCTCATTTCTTATATTTCAATTCTCACATTTATATTGTTTGCGGCGACGTTCGCGTCAGCCCAACGGCTGATCACGCCGCGTCCGAGCCAGGGTGCAAGCGTAAAACAGACGATCGGCGTAACGGACGTCACTATCACTTACAGCCGGCCCGCCATCAAAGGGCGCACGATCTTTGCCGATGCTCCCGAGTCGATGCTCACACGCGTAAAAGGCGAGGCGACGCTCGACGACCAGAATCAGAGGCTGAAGGGCGAACCGATCGTTCCTTATGGCCACGTGTGGAGGGCAGGTGCAAATGAAGCCACGCTATTCGTCGTTACCGAAGACGTGCTCGTCAACGGCCAATTGCTGCCTGCCGGTAAATACAGCCTTCATTCGATCCCCGGCAAGGAAGAGTGGACGATCATCTTTAATAAGGACGACGGCCAATGGGGCAGCTTTACCTACGATGCGAAAAAAGATGCTCTCCGTGTAAAGACAAAACCGGTATGGGTCACGGAAAATCAGGAATTGCTCGGATACAGCTTTGATCCGGTTACTGACAATGCGGCAACGGTTAATATCCGTTGGGAAAAAGTGCGCGTGCCCTTCACCGTCGAGGTCAAGGACCCGGCCGGTTCAGCTCTTGCCAAAGTGCGTACTCAGGTCGCCGCCGCAAAAGCGGACGACTTTCAGACAGCTTTCAGCGCGGCCAATTGGGCGAAAAATAATAAAGCTCCCGATGACGCGGCTAAATGGTTTGACCAGTCGCTAAAGATTATCGACGAGCAGATAAAGACAAAGGAAACGTTCCAAAATCTTTCGAGACGTTCGTCAGTTCTGCTGGCGATGGGCCGCATGAAGGATGCACTCGCAGCCGCCGAAGCCGCTGTCGTGCGGGGCAAGGCGGACGGAGTTGACACATCCGCTCTCGAAAAACGTATCGCCGACATCAAGGGGGGAAAGCCGTAAATACCGGGAATTTATTAGAAACGAACAAAAAAGGGCCCGGCGACCGATGTCCGGGCTCAATGTTTTATTTGTAATTCGATTAGAACGGTAGACCCAGTATGCGGCCGATCGTGCTCCGGCCATTGGTTCGATTATTGTTATTGCTGTTGTTCCGATTGCGGTTCAGGCCATCCTGATACCCCCGGTTATAGCCATCTCGATACGCCTGGCGAAAAGCCGCGCTGTCGCCCCAACCATTGTGGTTGCCGTTTCCATAATCGTTATTGTTTCCAAAACCACCGTAGTTTCCGTTATTGTACCCGCCATTGGTGCGGTTCCGGTTGCGGGAATCCTCACGAGCCTGCTTCTGCCCGGCCTGGTAGCCGCGCTTATATGCAAATTTTACGCTCTGGTTTCCATTACGGTCCCGACCGTTAACGCGGTCGTTATCCTGAGTGTAGTAGCCGTTATTCCTGTTACGGTCGTTACGGTCGTTACGATCGTCATCATCGTCACGATCTTCGTTATCATCGCCCCGATTTTGTTTATTGTTGTATTTGTCGTCGCGACGGTTGTCGTTTTGGCGTTTATCACGCCCGTTGTGGCCCTGCGCACTAACATCGGTACTCGACACAAGCAACATTCCGAACGCCATCGCAAAAACAAAAGCCAGCCCCTTAATCATTTGATTTATTTTATTTGATTTCATAACACTATAAATCCTCCGCATTTACTATGGCAATGCCCGTGCCACGGCGCAGATGCCCACAAAAGCGATTTTTTCGTAAACGGTAGACGAAATGCGGCTTATTTGGTCGGTGAAACGACGATATGCGGTATCCTCCGGTGTAGCTATTTGCTCCATCTGTCCCAAATTGCCTTTGCGATTTTGGCGATCGCGACCTCGCGGGTTTTCTCGTCGGCGGGTGAATCCGAGACAAAGACGGCGATCGCGATGTGTTTGCCGTTTGGCAAAGTGATAATGCCGATGTCGTTGGTCGCGGCGGTAACACCGTTTTGGGTGCCGGATGTGCCGGTTTTGTGGGCCACGGCGGTTCCGGCGGTCAGGAGGCCTTTCAGGCGTTTTGCACCTGGCGCAGAATCGGTCATAAATTTAAGAAGGATTTCGCGGTTAACGTCGGAGATACCGTTTCCCTCGTGGACATCGCGCAGCAGCGTCACCGCCGCATTTGGCGTCGCAAAATTTGCGTATTGCGTCTGCCAATTGAGGGCCAATTCCTTCTCGGTATTTGCAACGATCAGATCTTTGGTGCCGATGGCGGCGAGGTATTGCTGTATGGCGTCAGGCCCGCCGGCGAGACGCATAAGGACATCGCTGGCCGTGCCGTCGCTTTCCGAAATAGCAAACTGGATCAGCTCGCGCACGGTCAGGGCCGCTCCGTTCGGATTTTTATCACGGATGGGCGAATGCTGGTTCGCCCCGACGAAATCGTCTTTCGTAACGCCGATCTGCTCGTCGAGAGAAAGCTTTTCGTCGTCAACTTCGTGCAGAACGGCCATCGAGATCGGCAATTTGTAGACGCTTTGCATCGGAAAACGTTGCTCCGCGTTTATCGCGACGCTGTCGCCCGTTTCGAGCAAGACGGCCGCGACGCCGACTTTGCCTTTGGCTTCACCGGCGATCTTGGCGATCTGCTTTTCAAGCTCGGCGTCGGGTTTTAGCTCGAGCTTTGGCAGGTCTTTTGTCGGTGTGGTCGTCTCCGGCGGAGGCGTCGGAAATCCGGCGGTAAGTTTTTCGATCCGGTCGCAAGCAAACGAAAACGCGGCGATGAGCATCAATAAAAACGTAGTCTTGTATTTCATACAATTCCGGTTACGACCATCTTAATTTTAATGCCCATTTGAGGCAAGGAGATTCGCTGGACGCGCCTTTGCGCAGTCTGCTAAAATCACGGCCATGAAAACAATCCTAGCTCGCGGCGTCGTTTTTCTACTCGTTTTCGTTTTTGTATCCACACCGGTTTGGGCCACTTGCGGCGGAGGCGGCGGTGGAGGAGGCGGCGGA
>JAYVDQ010000273.1:0-13664 GCA_043749325.1 Chloracidobacterium sp.
CCATCAAGCCCGCGAATGCGGGCGACAGAGTCCCGTCAACACGCTCTGCCGCTGTCTACGACAGCTCGAAAATCAATCTCGCCATCTACCCCGTGCTCACGCACGGGGCTTTATGCTGTCGCCATCTTCGATGGCTCGGTGTCCGGCGATTTACTTCCATTCGCCCTGTAGCACAAACGGTGCCCAGTAATACGGTGACCGCCAGCGAGGCTGCTTCATCATTTCAGTCTGTGCAGCTCGCAGAGCCGCTGCCGGCCGCAGGTTGTCGGTCAGCATTTTTCTGTAGAAAATCGACATCAATTCCGCGGTCGCGGCATCGTCCACTTTCCACAAACTCGCGACAACCCGAGGAGCCCCGGCATACATAAAACCGCGGGTCAGCCCTATCAATCCCTCACCCTTTACCTCTTTTCCGAGCGCGGTATTACACGCGCTGAGTACGACGAGGTCGGCGTTGAGTTTGAGATTATAAATGTCCTGTAGCCGCAAGAATCCGTCAATATCGCCGCCGTTCTTATCAACCAGTGAAAGCACGATGCCTGACAATTCAGGATGCTGGCTATCGAGCAGTCCGTGCGTGGCAAAATGCACTATGCGATATTGGTCAAGTTCCGAATTGAAAACCTGCTGTTTACTGGCGTTGAAATCCACATCTTTCACACTCAATGCCTTTGGAGACGCACTAAAGATCGCGTCTGCCTCGCGTCTCGAAAAAGGTAGGCGCGGTAGGCCACCTGTCTCTTTGGCCGACAGCCCAACATCTGATACTGCTCGCTCAAAATCACGGCTTTGAGCAAGGTTTTGCGACTTGTTGTCGGCAATGGCCTGTTTTTGTCTTGGGTCCGCTCCAGTCCTGTTATCTCCCGGATTGAAGACCGGGTCCGCAAAGATGGCGACCATTTTAGCGGCCGGTTTCCGGCTCGCTGATTCTTCGCGAAGGCGGGCGAGAGTAGAGGCCGACGGCAGTGTTACCACCTCGTGATACACACCGAGCGATGCAGCCGCGACGGTCTTCGGCTCCTGGCTCTTAGGCATCGGCAGAGCCGAGAATGAGATGTAATTGAGTGCTCCATCCGGTACTATTAACAATCTCTTATTTGAAATCAGATCCGCGGCGGGACCAAGCAGCATTTCGGTCAGGGTTGCGGCGGCCTTCGGGTATTCAGCTTCGGCCAGCTTTATCCGCGACCGTCTTTGCTCATCCGGCTCACCTTTTATTTGTAGATTCCGAGCGGTCAATAGCCCGTAAACATTTCGCGCCCGTGTTTCAATTTCTTCTCGTCCCGGCATCTCAAAACTTGAAATTGATGTGGGCGCAACCGCCCATAAATAACTCTTCTTTTCGCCTAAAGAGTATTCAAGGAGGATTGTTCCCGAATCCAGTAGCGCCTGGATCTGCTTGGTTTCGAGAGAGACAGGCTGCGTCAAGGCGGCATAACGTGGGCTTTTGTTCCGGATCTCTGCCTGTACATCCGCATACTCGGTTGTCAGGTTCGAAACTTCCAGAGCCATCTTTGAAGCTTCGCCGTCCGTATGTTTCGCAATTAGCAGCCGGCTCTGTTGGTTGGCTTTCCGCGCAAGTTCCGCTCGTACCGATTTTTCCCGGGCGAGCAACGCCGGATCGATACCTTGTTTAATATCTACACCTGATAGAGTCAGCAGATCGAGCAAACCACGCGACCGTGCCTTTTCGCTTGTCTGCAGGGCGAGCGCGTTAAAACCCTTTTCGGGCTGCGTCTTGTGAGCCTGCATCAGCAGTTCAATATAAAAGTCGTAGTACCCTTTTACGGCCGAAAAGTAGATCGTTCTCAAATCCAGGTCGGTCATTTTCGCCCGTACCGACTCGGCTATTTGAAGACACTCCTCTATCCGGGTGCGAGCGTTATTAAAGTTTCCAAGGTCCCGTTCGATGCATGCTATTTCATAAAGTATTTTCGCCATTGACGGCAATTCCTGGCGTTGACGGTAGATATTTAATACCTCACCGAACATATCGAGAGCTTTCCGGGTCTCGCCTGCGGTGAAATAGTCTTTGGCAATTACCTCCGGACCTGTTGGATCGACCTCTTTAAGCAATGGAAAGCCTTGTTCAAAAAACTCAAGTCCTTTCCGGAATTCCCCGCTCGCGACGTATACTCTGCCGATATCGAGCGTAACCTGAACGGCCCCCAGGTTTACCCTGTTCTGGACTGCTAGAAACGCATAATGTGACCGGTTTAAATAATCAAGGGCCGTCGGATAGTTGCCCAATTCTTTATAGGTGTTTCCGATCGCTCGAAGTACAGCTCCTGGAGGCCCGTTCGTTTTCTGGTGGGCTTCGCGCGCTCTAAGGTAGAATTCCAAAGCACGTTGCCGATCCTGGGGCGTCCGTGAACTATAAGAATCTGTTGGTATTTCGTCGCCGTTACTTCGGTAGACAACGCCCCGGTAAAGATCTCCGAGCCTCATAAGACATGACGTCTCGCCAAACAATGAATCCGGCGTACGCGGGTTTATCGATCTCTGCGCCTGGAGCGCCTGCTCATAATATCCGCGCGCAGTTTCTTCGTCCGCAAGACGGTAAATCAGGGCCAGACCGAAAAGCGCCCACGCTTCCCGGCCTTTCGAACCCGTTACGCGGCCTAGCTCAAGCCTTTCATTAAGATATTTAATGGCATTTTGATAATCACCCATGGGCTCATAGATCCCACCTATCAACCCCAAGTTGGTATCTACGTCGACCGGACTGTTGAGCGACTCGAAAAGCTGCAACGCCTCGCGAAAATTTGAGAGAGCCTTGTCCGATTCGCCCACCTCTGAATAAAGCCGACCAACCTCATTCAGGCTCAAGGCGAGACTCTTCTTATCTCCGAGGCTCCTGTAAATCGCGGCTCGCTCCTCGATTTTGTCGCGGACGGTCCACATAGGTTTGCTGCCTCCTCCTATAGCCGCCCTGATTTCCAAGAAGAGTTTTTCCGCCCGTGCATACTGTCGGTCTCGCTCGGTTGTAGGATGAGGCATGCCGCAGCTGATGGAGTATTTTCCTTTTCTATTAAAGATGGCCCGGATTATGTACTTGCCCGTTTTGTCGGCCACGATCACCACCGGCTCCACCAAACCCTCGTCTGAGGAATTTATTCGACCAATATCCAGGGCATCAGGAGGCTCTGGCACCTTGTTGCCGGGTACCGGGTATTCCTTGTCGGGAATGACAACAGACATTCCGACCAAGATCTCGTGGTCGCCAACATTGCACTCGACCGAAGTCCCGGCTTCTAGGGTTAGCTGATAGCCGTGATATGCGCCGGGTGTACTATTCGTGCGTACCACTGTTTCCCCAAATTTGATCTCACGCAGGTCCTGAACATTACCCCAGAATGGCGTTGGAGATGGAGATTGTGAGATCAGATTGCCACCGAGAAAGAGTATTGCCGCGATAGCGGAAAGCGTGAGAGTTGTGTGGTTTACGAAAGACTGTTGAAGTTCCTTTTCCATGGTAAACTCCCGAATCGGCTTGTAAGGATGAACAGTGGAGCGGTGGCCTAAGCCTCCGCTCCGAATTATTTATTTTTGTTGACAGGATACGACCATAACACAAGATTTTTCTCCATTGCGTAAAAATCTGTTTTTCGACTTAAAACTATGGGTTTGTAAAAGACATATCGAAGGAGAAACGATACTTGCCGTAATCGGTTAAAACCTGCTTGCCCTTCACTGTCGTGATTTTGTAAACCTGTGCAATCAGCTTGCCGGTTCCATTCGGGCTTTGCATCCGCCATCCGTTACACTTTCCGCTCGCAACCGATGTGCATGCAACCGTGATGTTGTCGCTGCCAGGAAAGTTACTCATATAAAATCGGAGTGAATAACGATCGGCTCCGACATTTACTGCCACGATGAGTCCGCAAGTGGCGGTCTGGCCGACAGCTGTGAGATTTAATAAGCTATATCCATAGCCGTTACACTGCGTAATAAAACGAACAGGATAATAGCCACTCGGCGGTGCCGGCAGGTTGTTCGGATTGGAACCCACTACTAGGTCGTTAAAGTTCACATTCACTCGTCGCGTCGGCGAGGCGAGCATGTCGAGTTCCCAATCACCGACGCCCTGGATCTGAGAAACGACGGAACCGACTCCGTTTTGATACGGGCCCGTCAGGTCGCTCTGCAGACTAAGCGGCGCAAAATTGGCGTCCTGATACTCGATCGTGCTCGTGATAGGAACATTGTTCACCTTTTGGGCAAGGACAATACTGTTTTGGGCAAGGACAACACCGCTCATTACAGTAAAAGCGGACAACATCGTCAATAAAGTTAATTTTCGCATTTTGAATCTCCTCGTTGAATCTTTTTTATTGATATGACACTTAGTAACAACTCACTCTTTCCAAAACCAAGTGAAAGTATTCCGTTTCGATCCCCTAAAAAGTGTCTTCACTACCATATGGCGATTTCTGCCAAAACGTTTCACAGCGAATCAAAGAATAATTCGGTCGAGCGACCATCTCATTTTTTATTCACGACAAGCATATCGCCGTACATGATCTCGTAGATCTTTTCGGCAAGCCCCGGCCTGGTGGTTTTGAAATGTAGATATTGAGCCATTGCTAACTCTCTTTGGTTAGTAAGTTTGTAGATATTAGCCAGAAGTAGATACGACTGTTCATCCTCTGGGTCGAGTTTAACTGCACTCAAAAGCTCTTGTCTTGCATTGCTGTACCGCTTTTGAAGGTAGTCCGAGTAGCCAAGCATTTTCCTGATCGAGGCATTATTCACGTCAAGTTTCTTTGCGTGTTCGAGTGCTCGATCAGCCTCGCTATATTTTTGGGTCAAGATGAATGCCACGCCAAGGTTGTGGTAGGTCATCGGAGCCCTGGGATCGAGCGATACTGCCTTTAACAGGTTCGCTATCGCCTTTTCGTACCTTCCCGTTTGGATATAGGTCACTCCCAACTGATTGAACGTTTTTGCATAAAGGGGATCCTGCGCGATAGCCATCTCGAACGTTTCGATTGCTTTGTCGAATTGGGCAACACGATAATATGCCGTACCAAGATTGTAGCGGGTGATCGCGAAGTCTGGCGACACCTTGATTGATTGTTCAAAACATGCGATGGCGGTCTCGTTGCGGCCCACGAGAAAGTATTTGACGCCCTCGTCGTTTAACGCGACCGCGTCACCGGATTTACATTGCCCCATCGCCACAATATTGGCCATGATTGTCGCAACAAAAACAAAGATAACTCTCATTTTCGTCCTCCGTTAGTCTCACTTGTCTTTCACTAACAAGGTGGACAATCAGGGCGAAACATTTCAAAAACGACTAACCCGGTAACTTGTTTTTGGTCCGTAGGTTTCATTGATAATAAATGAAACAATCTATAGAACATTTTCGTATAGAAACCGTACAGACTGCCCCGTCCATTTACGGACGGAAAACCGGGTTCTTTGACAATATTAGGTTGATTTTCGGCGTTCGGTTATTCAAAATCGCCTCGCGCCACAATGTGGCGCATTTTTTTCAAAAACGGCGGGACAGAGGCAAAAAATCGCCGTAACTCCAATAAAAATAATGAGTTATATGTCCCACTCGGGGGGTGGAACAAGGGTGGGACACTGTGGAACAAGACTTCTCAGAACCGGGAGCGGTAGCGACTGGGTACGCTGCCACCCCTCCTTCGTAAGTAGGGGAGCTTTTTGGAATTGAAATTGACATTTCCTCTGAACGCGAATACAGTTTTTGCACACAGATTTCCAGAAAGTTTCCCGTGTTATTTCGCGTTTTTCGCGGGCAATTTATTTTAGGAGGGTTTTTATGCGTTTGATAATTGCGGCGGTTTTGGGCGGGATCGTGATGTTTGCATGGGGGGCATTCTCGCACATGGTGCTGAATATCGAGGCCTCGACTGTTAAGCAAGTACCTAATGAATCGGCTATTTTGGCCTCTATGAAGTCAAATATTACCGAGACGGGCGTTTATTTCATGCCCGGTTTTGATATGACAAAACAGGCAACCGCGGAAGAACAGGCGGCGTGGGCGGCAAAATATAAAGAGGGTCCGACCGCCATGCTGATCTATCACCCGACCGGCGATGATGTGTTTACGCCCAGGCAGTTTGGGATTCAGCTCGCCTCGGACATCGGGGCTGCGCTTTTAGGAAGTATCATTCTCGTCTTCGCGGGCGTCGGATTTGTCCGTGGCGTGATCATCACTACCCTCATCGGCGTAGCCGGGTGGGTCGCCATCCTCATTCCCTATTGGAACTGGTACAGGTTTCCGTTCGAGTTTGTCCGGGCGGACCTTATCGATCAGATCGCCGGTTGGTTTCTCGCGGGGTTAGTGATGGCGTTTGTGCTAAGAAAGAGGGACTAGCGGTTTCGACTAATTGCCAGCGGCAGCAGTAGCCACGGCTGCCGATGGCCGTAGGTTCGCGTATTCAAATCGTCAACTAGATCTTCCTGCACCGCCTGTAGATGGCCGGGCGGAAGATCTCGTTCATTTTCATAGCAGGCGTGCGTGATACACGCCAGCGGCTTGCCGTCGTTGTGAACAAAACAGCCCTCAAGTCAACAAAAGAGTAAACGGATGTGCAACCAAATGACGAAATGGACGTGTTCATAAGTGAGAAATTCTCCAGAAATGATTTTTCTTTGACATCCACCGAAAATGAATGCATGAATGACTTGTTTTTCAGAGAGGGAACAACTTATGAATATGATGCCCAAAAAGACTCTCAACTTTTCCCTTGCCGTCATCTGTTTTGGCATAACGTCGGCCTTTGCGCAGATTCCGAGTGCTGAGACTACCGTCTGCAATCCGAAGATGGCCCAGATGCTTGTCGAGCAGCAGATTGCCGAGAGCAAATCGGTCGTCGAGCGGCCAAAGCGCGTAAAAATCCTCTTACGTTCCGCAGATTTTCTTTGGGTATTAGACCAGCCGGCGGCTCGCGGTTATTTTACCAAGGCGTACGAGACGGCGACCGAGCATTTCGCCGCCACTGGCTTCGAAAAAGCCAATGTGAAAAGCACCGGCAGCAAAGGGGGCATGGTCTACTCGCAACTGCCCGACCAGCGTACCGAGGTTATCAATGCCGTAGCAAAACGCGATCCGGAACTTGCCAAGAAATTTACCGAACAGCTCCTCGCCGACTACGATAAGGCGGCTGCCGACCGCGATCAAAGTGACAAGACGCACGAGCAAGGTGACCTTTTGCGGTTTGCCGCCGAAAACGCGAAGACAAACCCCGATCTTGCCCGATATATGTTCCGCCGCGTGATGCGGTATCCGCTCATCCAAAACTGGTTCTTTACCCTCTACGCGACCGCCGCAAAAGATCAGGCATTTGCCGATTCGATCTACGCTGAGACACTGCGAAACTATAGCAACGCAAAACCACAGCAATTGCTTTACCTTTTACCCTATCCCTTTGGCAACGATCGTCCGTACGGGCAGGCCGGCATGCGGTACTCGGGGGCTGTTCCGGCGGGCTTCGTGCCGAATCCTAGTCTCCAGCAGGCTTTTCTCGATGCTTTTTTTTCGCGTATCGGCACCTTTGCTGCGAATGCCAATGAATCAACCCAGACTCAGAACACATACGAATCGGCTGAAGCGGTCTACATGGTCACCGCGTTACGGGACATGGAGCCGCTGATCATTGAGCGGTTTCCCGACATGCTCCAAAGGTTTTCCGAAGCTCGTTCCTTGGCGAACTCGCTCTTGACAGCCGATATGCAAAAAGAAATTGCATCGCGGGACAAGCAGGGGACGGTTTCGGCCCTGACCTTCGACGAACGGCTCAAACAATTTGAAGAAGCAGCTATAAAGGGCACGCTGACCGACTCGATGCTCGGTCAAATGATTTTTCCGGGGCGGATCACTAAAGAGGACGAATTTAAGAAGTTCGAATCATGGCTGCTCAGGATTCAGGATGAAAAACTGCGTGCCGACGTTACCAGCTATTTTTGGTTCCTTCGCTGTCAGTTGGCAATCAAAGAAGAACGGTTTTCTGAGGCCGAGAAGATGGCGGCAAAAGTTCCCGAACTCGATCATCGCTCGCTTTTGCTCTTTGACATTGCCAAAAAACAGTTGGATTCGATCAACGATCAGGGTTCGGCATTCGACACTCTCAACGGAGTCTCAAAACTCACCCGAAGCGCGCCCAACTCCGTAGCAAAGGCGCGTGTCCTGCTAAGCCTCGTACAGCTTTACGACCGCCTTAATCATACGGTCGCCCTCGACGAACTCGGCGAAGCTGTCCGTGTGATCAACCAACTCGACGACCCCGACCTTTTCGATAACTATATCAATCGCCAGATCGTCGGCAAGGATTTTGCGTCGATGGCCAGCCTGCCTCTGCCTGGAAACAACCTCGAAGGCCTCTTTACCGACATGAGCAAGAAAGATTTCGAGATGTCGCTTGCCAACGCGCGGGCGTTGGACGACAAGTACTTCCGTACCATCGCGGTGCTCGCGATTGCCAAGAACTGCCTCCAGGTAAAGCCGCCTGCCATTCCGAAAAAGACAAAATAAGGAAATAGGCCTAACGCCGGATCGCCAGCGGCAGCGGCAGCCACGGCTGAGGCCGGCCGTAGGTTCGCGTATTCAAATCGTCAACTAGATCTTCCTGCTCCGCCTGTAGATGGCCAGGCGGAAGATCTCGTTCATTTTCATAGCAGGCGTGCGTGATACACGCCAGCGGCTTGCCGTCGTTATGGGCCAGGCAGCCTGTGCCCTTCTCAAATAATGGGCAGGCAAAGGTTTGAGTGAACGTATCCCCTTCGGCGGTCAAGGAGTATTTCTCGATCGCATCATCAATGCGGGCATATATCTCCGATCGCAGGTGTTCAGGAAATTTCTCGATAATCTGCTTTATTGCGACACCCTCGAGGGGCGAAATATGTACATTTACGAAATGAGCGTCCAAACAACACGCCCCCTGCGTCTCGCAAGTCAGACAACTTTTAGCTCGATGCTCAAACGTTTCTGTAATTTGCGATTTGAAATCGTCTTTTAACGATTTCAGTCTGGCAAGTGCCTGTGTCTGACTTACTGGTTTCATTCCGTTTGCGCGTCACTTGCGGCGTCGTGATACAATCTTAAAAATTAGATTTTACACGAACAAGGGAGATTTATGCTCAAAGAAGGCGATAAGGCACCGGATTTCACGGCAATAAACCAGGATGGTGAAACCGTGAGTTTAAAGGATTTTGCGGGAAAGCGGGTCGTGCTGTGGTTTTATCCTAAAGACGACACACCTGGCTGAACGAAGGAAGCATGTTCGTTCCGTGATGCGAACGACACTTACAAAGGCAAAGACATCCAGATACTCGGCGTTTCAATTGACAACGAGAAATCGCATCAGAAATTTATCTCCAAATTTCAACTCCCCTTTGATCTGCTCGCCGACACCGACAAAAAGATCGTCGAGGCGTACGGCGTCTGGGTAGAAAAAAGCATGTACGGAAAGAAATATATGGGAACCAACCGTCAGACATTCCTGATTGATGGCGATGGCAAGATTGTAAAGATATTTGAAAAGGTAAACGTCGCGGAACATGCCGATGAGGTTCTTGCTGCATTTGGAGAAAAATGATGAGATTTGCTTTCGTTGCAGTTATATTAGCGGTCACGGCTTTTGCGTCATACGGACAGGATCACAAGAAGTTTAAGGACGACAGCGAGGTCCCGCGAATCACGATCGAGGACGCCAAAAAAGCCTACGACGACAGCTCCGCCGTTATAGTGGACGCCCGTGCCGCCGATATTTATAAAGCGGAGCACATTAAGGGAGCGATAAATATTCCGATAGGCTCAAAGGATTCGGAGTTCGATCGACTTCCGAAGGGCAAAAAGATCATCGTTTACTGTTCCTGACCGTCTGAGCACACGAGTGCCGGTCTGGCATTCCAGATGAATCAGGCGGGCATCAGTAATGTATTTGCCTTAAAGGGTGGTGTGCAGGCGTGGAAAACCGCCGGATATCCGATGGAAAAGAGCGATTAAAATTCTATGAGATTCTTTCCTACGTTTGGGTCATTGATGATGGCGATACTTTTGTTTGCCGCTTGTTCGAAGGTGGTGCAGCTTGCCGAATACAAAAAGTACGAGAATGACGGCGAGGTGCCGCGGATCTCGATCGAGAACGCCAAAAAAGATGCGGACGCCGGCATTGCCGTGATCGTCGATAGCCGTCCCGAATTTGCATATAAGCACGAGCATATTGCGGGCTCGATCAATATTGCGCTGGGAGCTCCCGATGATGCATTTGCGTCCTTGCCTAAGGACAAGAAGGTCATCGTCTATTGTTCCTGACCTAACGAACACACGAGTGCCAGTTTGGCATTCCAAATGAATCAGAAAGGCATCGCAAACACCTACGCTCTATTGGGCGGCACAGCGGCGTGGCAAACGGCCAAATACCCAATGGAAAAAACCGAGTAAGAATAGCCCACGAAACACACGAAAGACACGAAAATGAGAACTCTTAATTTTCGTGTCTTTCGTGTATTTCGTGGGTAAATCTATTTTAAGAGCTCGTCGCAGATGCGCCCCGCCGTTTTACCATCCCATAGCGGCGGGATCCTGGTAGCAGTAGAGGCTTTATTTTCTAATACATCAAAAGCAGCTTGTTTTATCTTTTCAGGGTCGGTACCTACCAGCACGTTTGTACCCATTTCGATTGTGATCGGACGCTCGGTATTGTTACGCAGCGTCATGCATGGGATTCCCAATACCGTCGTCTCTTCCTGTAAACCGCCGGAATCTGTCATTACCATTTTCGCGCCGCTGTAGAGCCGCATAAAATCGAGATAGCCGAGCGGATCAACGAGCCGGATGTCCGATCCCGCGATACGATCGCCAAAACCGAATTCTTCGATCTTTGCACGCGTCCGTGGATGAACGGGAAATATGATCGGTAGTTTTTCCGCTACCCCGATCAGAGCCTCGAGGATGCCGGAAAATGTTTCTTTGTCATCGACATTCGACGGTCTGTGCAACGTCAAGACGGCATAATCTTTCCCGTCAATTCCCAGGCCTTCACGCACCTTCGAGTTTTCGGCGATCTTTAAATGATCCATCAGCGAGTCGATCATCACATTCCCGACAAACCGGACCCTCTCTGCCGGGATTCCCTCTTTCGAAAGATTTACGCCGGCGTCTTGTGACGTCGTAAAGAGCAGATCGGATATCGAATCGGTCAGGATGCGGTTGATCTCCTCGGGCATCGTCCGGTCACGTGAACGCAACCCGGCCTCAACATGCGCGACCTTTACTCCAAGCTTTGCACAGACCAACGCACAGGCAATCGTCGAATTTACATCCCCAACGACCACCACCCAATCCGGTTTTTCTCTCAAAACCACCGGCTCAAATTCGGTCATGATCTTCGCCGTCTGTACGGCGTGAGAGCCCGAACCGACTCCAAGATAAACATCCGGTTTCGGCATGCCGAGATCGTCAAAAAACGAGTCCGACATCGCCGCGTCGTAATGCTGCCCCGTATGTACGATCATCGGAACAAACTCCGCCGACCGCCGCTTCATCTCGGCGTAGATCGGAGCGACCTTCATAAAATTGGGCCGAGCGCCGGCGATGTTCAGGATCTTGAGCATTAGAGCCTTACAATTTTTGCCTTGCTGCCGCCGCGAATTTCGAGCGACAATGCGTTGCGTGTATCGACGATCAGCGACGCGAGTTCGCAGACGCGGCTGTAGTCGACCGGTGAATGTTCGGTACAGATAATTATGCAGTCCGCGCCGCGGATGAGGTCGTCGGTTAGCTCTTTATTAAAGAGCGGTTCGCCGTCACCGATCGTATACGCGTGGTCAAAAGTTACTTCAGGTACGAAAGGATCATGGTAATAAACATCGGCTCCGTCGGCACGCAGCAGATCGATGATCGACAGAGCCGGCGACTCCCGCATATCGTCGATGTCTTTTTTATAGGCGACGCCGAGGATAAGAATTTTCGAACCATTGACGGCCTTTTTATCCTCGTTTAGTGCAGTTGTTGCGAGTTCGACGACATAGTTTGGCATGGTCGAATTTACCTGCTCGGCGAGCGAAATGAATTGTGAATCAAAACCGTGCTGCCGCGCCTTCCACGACAAATAATGCGGATCGAGCGGGATGCAGTGGCCGCCGATACCGGGCCCCGGATAGAAGGGCATAAACCCGAATGGCTTGGTCGCCGCCGCACGGACGACCTCCCAGGTGTCGATGCCGAGGGCGTTGCAGAGCTTGGCCATCTCGTTTGCCATGCCGATGTTGATCGCGCGGAAAGTATTTTCCCAGAGCTTGGCGGCCTCAGCCACGCGGGCCGAAGAAACGGTGTGGACTTGTCCGACGATCTGGCCATAGAGCAACGCAGCGATCTCGGTCGAATCGCTCGAACATCCGCCGACAACCTTTGGAATATTGTGAGTCTGAAACTGGGGATTGCCCGGATCGACACGTTCCGGTGAAAACGCGAGCAGAAAATCTTCGTCAAGGGTGAAGCCTCGCTCCTCGAACATCGGCTTTAACACCTCGTCCGTCGTGCCAGGATATGTCGTCGATTCGAGGATAATTAGCTGGCCGCGACGCATGTATTTTTGAATCTCGCCGCCGGCGGTCAGGATGTACGACATGTCCGGGTCCTTTGTCTTGCGTAGCGGCGTCGGGACACAGATGATGATGACATCGCACGTCGAGAGTTTACTAAAATCCGTCGTTGCGGTAAGTCTTCCGTTATCGACGCATTTTTTTAAGTTTTCGCTTGTCACGTCAACGATATACGAGCTGCCCGCGTTGACCTCAGCCGTTTTCATTTCATCAACCTCGAAGCCGGTGGCATTAAAGCCTTTTAGGCAAAACTCGACAATTAGTGGTAGGCCGACATAGCCGAGGCCGATGACGCCGACGCGCGCCTGTCCGTTTGAAATAAGTTTCTGTAGTTCGTCTTTGATCATTTAAGTGTAGTGTTAAGAATTAATTGCAAAAGCGGAGCGTATAGTAGCGTACGGACAAACATTTGCCCAAAGTATTAAACTATGTCACGAGTTAGCGTTAGTCAAGATTATATTCATTTATGCTAAACTGTTGCCGCTCAGAGTTCGTCTGAGTTCCCCTGTAATTTATACTGTCAATAGGCCGGTTTCTCCCCCGCGTGGTATGAGTTCCGAGATCACATCGAGCAATCCCGTTGTAAAAGCCGTCGTCGAAGGCACGGCCCCTCGTCCCGCGCAGCTCGCTGCCTCGCGTGGCATTTTGCCCTTGCCGCAGACCGATCTGCTCGAGATACTTGTCAATTTTTTTGACGGGAATGACGCCGAGCTAAAGGAGAATGCCCGGCAAACACTGGTCGCACAGACTGTAGATACTTTACAGGAAACGATCCGTGGGGCGGAGATCGCACCAAGTGTCCTGGCGTATTTCGCCGGGCGAGACGATCTGCCCGCACCGATCCTGGAAACGATCGTCACAAACACACGCACACCGCCCGCGGCCATCGCAAAATTTGCGGCAAAAACACAGAACGGCGCCCTGCTCGAGCTGCTCTCATTCAACCAGCAGCTCCTGATCCAGAATCCCGAGATCCTCGACGCGATCATTGGAAATTCTGCCCGGACACCCGACGCTGAGCGGCGTGCGTCGGAGATAAAACGCGAATTCTTTGAAAAGGAACGCGGAGCCCAGCAGATCGC
>JAYVDQ010000274.1:0-5831 GCA_043749325.1 Chloracidobacterium sp.
CTATCGAAGGCGGCTGCAACGCGGTTGCATCGACCTACGGCGTTCTTGGTTCGGTTGCGCGAAAGTATGCCCACAAGATCCCGTTTATAGTAAAAATAAATCACAACGAGCTGTTGACCTATCCGAATCAGTTTGACCAGGTAATGTTCGGTACCATCGAACAGGCAAAAAATATGGGCGCGGTTGCGGTCGGAGCGACGATCTATTTTGGTTCTGACCAATCAACGCGACAAATAACCGAGGTTGCTGAGGCTTTCGCATATGCACACGAACTCGGTATGGCGACGATCCTTTGGTGCTATCTGCGCAACCCTGCCTTCAAAACGCCCCAAGGCGACATGCACACCGCGGCCGACCTTACCGGTCAGGCAAATCACCTCGGCGTTACTATCCAGGCCGACATCATCAAGCAAAAATTGCCCGAGCGCAACGGCGGCTATAATGCACTAAACATGGAGAGCAGCTACGGCAAGACCGACCAGCGCATCTACTCCAAGCTTACGACCGACAATCCGATCGACCTCGTTCGTTATCAGGTCGCTAATTGCTACATGGGCCGATGCGGCCTGATCAATTCCGGCGGCGAATCAAAGGGGGCGAGCGATATGGCCGATGCGCTTCGGACCGCGATAGTCAACAAACGCGGCGGCGGCACCGGCCTCATCTCGGGACGCAAGGCGTTCCAACGGCCAATGGCGGAGGGCGTCGAGCTATTAAATGCTATTCAGGACGTTTATTTGTCTAAGGACATCACGATTGCCTAGGCCCTTAGCCTTCCTTTATCATCATTAACGTGGGTCTTCATCAAACTCGTTGATGAGCCCGTGTAAATTTTATGAAGTCCAGCTACGGCTCCGCCGCTAAATTTGCGTTGATCCCTGCCGTGATCGTGCTTTTTTTGGCGATCTATCCGCAGATTAATATTTGGTCGGTCAAAGGCGGCGATTGGCATGGCGCATACGTTGTTTCCAATTATGACGAGGTCGCATATTCGGCATACGTAAACTCTTTAATCGAAGGCAAATCGAGGAGAAATGATCCATTTATTGGACAGGACGATCTGCCCTACGAGTCGTTATATTCGATACAGGTAATTCCAGCTTATTCCATAGCCATTCCCGCCCGCTTTTTTGGATTCTCAGCCTCAACAGCCTTTATTTTGTTGAATTTTTTGATACCGATTTTCGCATGTTTGGCGATTTTCCTGCTCATCCGCGACGTCACAAAGGATGATTTGCTCGCGTCCGTCGGGGTGTTAACCGTGTTATGCCTAGGTGCCGCAATCGCCTTTCAGGGTGAATTGCAGCACATGATACTGGGTAATTATTTATGCGATTTTTTTCCGTTTTTGCGTCGCTACCAGCCGGGATTCGCATTCCCGCTCTTTTTTTTGTTTTGCCTGTTTCTCTGGCGAGCTTTTACCGCTGAAAAAAACAAGATGGCGATGATCTACACGATCATCTCCGGGCTAACCCTCGTCGTTCTTGTATTTTCCTATTTCTTTCTTTGGACCGCTGCATTGGCATGGTTTGCGTGTTTGACCATCCTGTGGTTAGCCGCAAGAAAAGAGGATCGCTCAACGACGATCATAAAGGCCGGGATTATCGTTCTGTTCGGGATTTCGGCGATCATTCCGTATTTTTTACTGCTTTCGAACCGGACACCGAATACCGACAGCATTCAGCTCTTAAACTACACCCGGATTCCAAATCTTTTTGAGGTGCCTGAGATCATCGGGTTTTTGATTGCCGGTGGGATATTCTATTTGATACGGCACGGTAAATTGAAGTTAGATTCACCCGACGTGCTTTTCACGCTGTCGATAACCCTGACACCAATTCTTTTGTTTAATCAACAGGTCGTTACCGGGCGGTCTCTCCAGCCGGTTCATTACGAGGTCTTTGTTGCGAATTATCTGCTTTTGACGGCGTTAGTTTTTTTCGTGTCTTTGATCCGGCGATCGTTCCCGGGCGAGAGCTTTGCCTCAAAATACCGTAAGGCACTAATATACGCAGGAGTCGCGGTCGTCGTGTGGGGATTTATTGAATCATCCGCGACGGCGAAGAGAAATGCCGGGTTTGAAAATTTGAGAGACGCCGCCGTGCCCGCCCTTGGCTATTTGCGTGAAGAGGGACTCCAGAAACCCAAAAAGACTACGGCGCCAACCGTGATGTCTAATGACCTCATGGTCGCCGACTATATACCGACAGTTACCTCATACCGCCCATTATGGAACCCGCACACAAATTC
Organism: Chloracidobacterium sp.; assembly: GCA_043749325.1. Lineage (GTDB taxonomy): Bacteria > Acidobacteriota > Blastocatellia > Pyrinomonadales > Pyrinomonadaceae > OLB17. The sequence continues at coordinate 2,251 of JAYVDQ010000274.1, forward strand.
CGCCGGCGGTGTGAATCACGACGAAAATCTCGAATTATTTTATAAATATCTTTATTATTCGGGCTATGACGAGAAGGATTTGACCAAAGCGATAAATGAAAATCTTTTTGAGGTAATGGCGGCGCTATTTGGCGGCGGACGCGCGTTGCCCTCGCTGTCACGTGATTCGCAACCGGTCACAAAAGGCGAGGTCGAAAAGGAGATCGGCAAATATAGAAACTTCCGAAATAATTTTAACGAGGCGAACGCGTCCGACCCTCTGATCTCTTATATCATTGTCCCTACAAAAGCCGAGCCGAATTTTAGTAACCTCGACCGCTGGTATCAACGTGACGAAGGCAAAACGTTCGGTTTATTCAAAGTTTACGGCTTGAGGCCAAGGTTTGCCTCGCAACCCCCTGATCCGGGGGCTGGAGGGCAATAATCATTGGAGCCATTGTTACTTTTTCGAATAGCTCTTATAAACCGTTTCGACCCACGCATCGGTTTTGATAAATCCGCCGCCGTACTCTTTATATTTGTCGGGTAGGCCCGCTTTTTTGATCTCGTCCAGGGTTTTCTTTTTCTTCATCTCGTCCTGAACGATCTTCGATGTCTCGACCAGGGTATCGTGATATTTTCTGAGGTCTTCGACAGTGGAAAGCGGGCCGTGGCCGGGAATCACTTTGGTATCGGGCGGGATCATCCCCAGGATCGACGCAACGTTGTTGATCAAGCCCTGCACGCTGCCCCCGCTGTCGAGATCGACAAAGGGAAACCTCGCGGCGAAAAAATCGTCACCCATGTGAACAACGTTTGCCTTTGGGAAAAAGATCACCGAGTCGCCGTCCGTATGACCGTGAGGATAATGCACGGCCTTGATATCGTCGCCGTCAAAATGGATCGTCAAGCTTTCATCGTAGGTGATGACCGGCCACGCGAATGATTCGTAAGGCTGCACCGCCTGGCCAAATACGGTGTTGACCTGCGACAGACGCTTGCGGACGTTTGTGTGAGCAACAATTATCGACTCTTTGCCAAATGTCTGATTTCCCTCGGTGTGATCGCCGTGCCAATGCGTATTGATTATGTACCGTGGCGTCGCCGAACCTAGGTCTTTGAGAGCGGCACGAAGCTTTTCGCTGACAGCCTTGTAATCGTCATCGATGATCAAAATCCCGTCCGCTCCGACGATAGCGCCGATGTTGCCGCCCCGTCCTTGTAGCATATAGACATTGCCGCTGACCTTAATGACCTTGATAGTCACTTCCTGCCTGTTCTCAAAATGGCTGTCGTCCCAATGGCCAAATGTCGAAAATGTTAGTAGTCCCGTAGCCAATATCGCTGACAATATTTGTTTCATTTTTTCACTCCAGTTGTAAATTGTTAGAAAAATCGTCCTTTTCCGATCTGATAAACACCGGTCAGAAAAGGGTTTGTGGTTCGCTCATGCCCGACCGTTGTTTCCGGCCCGTGACCGGAATAGACCGTGAAATCATCATCGAGCGAGAGGATATTTTCGCTGATCGATTCGATCAATTGCTCATAGTTTCCGCCGGGCAGATCGGTCCGTCCGATCGAACCCAGAAACAGGCAATCCCCGACAAAAACCTTCCTCTCCGTTTTCTCCGCAAGTACAACGTGCCCCCGAGTGTGGCCGGGACAATGCCGGACAGAGAATTTCAGTTCGCCAACCTCGTAAACCTCGCCGTGCTGCCAGTTTCGCGTCAGCTTTGGCGGCGGCTCGTAATCAAACCCGAGCGCCTTCATCTGAGCCGGCGAAATGCCTATAAAAAGCGGCTGCTGCGGCAGGCCGTAATATAGGTCTTCGTCATCCTTGTGCAGGATAATTTCGGCATCGGGAAACGCACGCGCGAGGTCCGTGGTGCCGCCGACATGGTCGAGGTGCCCGTGCGTCAGCGTGATCGCCTGTAATTCGAGGCCGTTATTGTTGATGAATTCGACCAACTCGTCCGACCGCTCACCTGGATCAATACAGATCGCCTTTCGCGTCGTTTCGCAGGCGACCACGCGGGTATTTTGCTGAAAGGCTGTCAAAACAAACTTCTCTATTATCATTTCGCTATTAGGCTGTCCAGGTATTTATTCACGTCGAACTCGTCCGACCGTCTTTTATTTAGTACAAAGGTGATCGCATTTCGATACGTGTTCCCATCAGGCCTACCGCTAAAGCATGGCGTTTCGATCTCTTGCAGATTCAGGTAGCTGATCAGGCAGCTTAACAACATCCAGAATAATATCTCGTCAGGCGGGCCGATGGGGTTGTGCTTGATTATGCTTTCGCGGTCTTCGCGGATGCCATGGCAGATGCGTGCGAATTCGGCTTCGCTTATCCGTGTCATATCTCTTCTTCGTACATCCGGTAATGCGAGGCGTGCATCCCGACCGCATCGTAAACCTTCTGAGCATTAAGGTTGTCATTCTCAACATAGAGCCGAAATCCGCAAACATTCCCTGCCTCGGCGGCTTTCGCTTTAACAAAATCATAGAGACGCCTGTATATTTTTTGTCCGCGATACTTGGGCGAAATATAGACGCTCTGTATCCACCAAAACCACGCGTTCCGCCAATCGCTCCATTCGTAGGTGACCATCAAACCGCCGGCAATGCGGCCTTCGATCTCGGCGACGACGTAAAACCCCTTCTTCTCGTCACTAAAAACGGCTGCGACGCCGTTCGCGAGCGTCCCGGAATCGAGTTGCTTGCCTTCGGTTTCAAGCGCCATCGCCTGGTTAAATTCGACCAGCGAATCGGCGTCCGCTGCAATCGCTATTCTGATATTCACTCTCGTTTCCTTGACGAAACCGTCTCCGTCCACTAGCCTAAAATGTTTTGCCGCAATGAATTGCGGAGGCCCGCACGTAAGTAAGGGCGTAACACTCAACGTTTTTAATACGCCCTTGCTGACGCGCGGGCCTCTGCATCAAATCCATGAAACTCAGAATACTTTATCACGGCAACTGCTTCGACGGCGTTTCGTCGGCCGCTATCTTTACCAAATTTTACCGGACAAAGGTCCATGAGGGAGCCGATGTTTCCTACACGCCCACGATGCACCGGGCGGGTAACGCATTTGACCGGAAGCAGTTTGACGGAGATGAAAACGCCATCGTTGATTTTAAGTATTGCCCCGATGAGCGTCTAACGTGGTGGTTCGATCATCATCAATCGGCGTTTCTCTCGCCGTCTGACGAACAGCATTTTCTGGCGGACACCTCCGGCAAAAAATTTCTCGATACGGAGAGCAAATCGTGTGCCGAATTTATTGCACGCATCGCTAAGGAAAATTTCGGATTCGAGGATGAGTCTCTCGCCGAACTCATAGAATGGGCGCATATCATCGACGGGGCGTTGTACGAATCTCCGGCCCAATGCGTCGAACTCCGCTCGCCGGCCCTAAAACTGATGCAGGTCATCGAGGGCGAGAAAGATCCGGCTTTTGTCGAACAGGTCATCCGGATGTTGACCGAGCAGACGCTCGATGAGATCGTCGCGAGCGATGCGATACAAAACAGGCTCAAACCGATCCTCGAGCAGCATTGGGCGACGGTTGAGATCATAAAACAACGAGCGGTTTCGGA
>JAYVDQ010000275.1:0-3526 GCA_043749325.1 Chloracidobacterium sp.
AACGCATCGAGCTGTTCGTAAACCTTGGCCTCGTCGTGGCGTTCGAGATAGATCTGTCCGAGACGGTAACGGGCCAGGACGTAATTCGGTGAATCGACCAGTATCTGATCAAGCACCGCGATGGCGTCCTCCTTGCGACCGGTCTTGGAATAGAATTCGGCCAGCTCAAGCTTGCTCTCAGGGCTGTTTTCCTGCATTTGGACCAGGCCCTTATACGCAGCCTCGGCCTTTTCATACTGGTTGCTCGTAACGAAAAACTCGGCGATGGCCTCCCGGGCCTCGATGCTGTTGGCGTCGATCTCGATGGCCTTGTTAAATTGCGTTTCGGCGTCGGCGTCGCGGCTCGCGTAGGTCAGGAATTTGCCATATTCCGTGTGGCCCAGCACCGAAGTAGGATTTGCTTCGATTCCCCGTTTGATCGCGGCTTCGGCCTCGGGTGATTTTTCGCGGGTCGTGTAGAGGCGTTCGAGACTGATATAGGATTCGACGCGTTTTGGGTCGAGGGCGATCGCTTTGTTGACCGCGACAACTACGTCGGCGTCCGGCTTGCCGCGGGCGGCCAGGATCGACGCCGTAAGTATGTGTGCTTCGATAAAATCAGGGTCCGCCGCAAGCGTATCGTCGCGGAGCTTAGTAGCCTCTGCGATAAGCGGCGGCTGGAGCAGCAGAAAGTAGGTGCCGAGTTTGGTTTTGGCTTCGAGATTCTTGTCGTCGAGATCGACTGTCTTGCGCAATTCTTCGAGCACCTCGTTAAATTTGCCGAGGTTCTCATAGGAACGTGCCAGCCCCCAATGGGCCTTGGCCGACGTAGTGTCCGACTCGGCGGCCGAGCGGAACTGCATCATCGCGTCGTGAAATTTGCGTTTTTGAAGGTATTCCTCGCCCTTTGCCAGAAACTTGGCGGTTGAATGCCCGCAAGCCATAAGAAAGATGCCCAGGCAGAGAACGAGAGAGAGACAGGCAAAACGGAAACTGATGATTTGGCACTCTCGATAACGCATAACGTTTTTCTACTTTGCGAGCCTGTGCTTTCCGCCGGCAGGTCGGGGCAATGACCTGTCACGCGGACAAACTCAGACGTTTCATTTGATCCTCTGGCGGCAACACCGCTGGATCAGCCTCATAAATCTGGTTTCAAAACTTCTTCTCCGACAAAACAAGTTTTATCGGCATTTGAGAAATAGACTCAATCAATAGCTGATTTCAGAAAATTTTGTTTTTTAATGTTGTACCGGCATGAGAATCGGCAGCACCAAGGCCGAAAGGATGGAAGCTCGGCCTTTTTAGGATAGCAAAACGATTGAAACATAGCGAGATAATTCTTGTAAAGCCGCTCTGATCCGGATTGCTAACTCGCCGTATTAGTTATATAAATAAGGTGTATTAACAAACCATCCATCTGGAGACGTTAAGCGTATGAAACCCATTTTTTCCACCGTTATTTTGATACTGGCAATATCATCGATCGCCCTTGGCCAGTATAAAAAGGGGAGCGTTGAGGACAAGCTGATACAGTTGGACAGGGCGTGGACGTTTGCCGAATTAAAAGGTGATAAAAAAGCCGCCGCGGCTCTTGTCGCCGACGATTATGTAGGCACCACGCAGCAAGGCAATATCGAAAACAAGGAACAATACCTTGCCCAACTCGCTCCAAATGCCGATATGGTCAGGTCCGACGATTACAAGGTCAGGGTCTTTGGCAATACCGCGATAATGACCCACCGCGGCACCGTCGAAGGCGTCAGAAACATAAAATTTCGCAGTACCCACATCTGGATGAAACGTGGGCGGAAATGGCTAATCGTCGCCCACCACGGCAGCCAAATATTGCCGCCGCCGGAATGACCACCCTGCGGAACTAGAACGCTTCGCTGATCTGATGGCAGTTTGCCCAGTCGATGGCGGTGGCGAAGTCTTGGATGATGGTGGGGACGGCGGTTTTGGCTTTGTGGAAGATGTCGTGGAACAGGAGTATGCCGTGGCGTTTTATTAGCATCAGGTTTTCGATGCGGTTTGTTACGTCATCGGCGTTGAGACTCGCGTTCCAATCCTGTGAGTCGAGGTCCCAGAGCGTGACGTGGAGGCCTTGTTCCTGAAAGAATGAACTGCTGTCGGCTCTGCGTTGGCCATAGGGAGGGCGAAAAAGCGGCATCAGGCCGGGAGAATCGGCAAAGGTCGATGTTAAAAGGGCCTGGGTATCGGTGACGGATGTTTGCCAGGTTCGGCCGTCTTTCCACGGTGTCGATGTGGCATGGGCCAAGTGTTCCCAGCCGTGCGAAGCGACGCATTGTCCCTGGTATGAGCTTGCAAGCTTAGCGGCAGCGGTCTCACGCATGCGGGTTTTTAAACTGCCGCCGAGTAGGAAAAAGACGGCTGTTTTCTTGTTGGCCGCGAGCATCTGCAATACGCCGTCGGTGTTCCCGGCAGCCGACGTGGGGCCGTCGTCAAAGGTCAGGAAGAATTTTCTGTCGGGCAGCCGGTCGCCGTCGAATTCGTTGGGGTTAAACAGGTCGATCTCGCTGGTCGTCCTGGTAAAAAGAGCTGCAAGGCGAACCTGTTCGCCGATATAGTCCGAGACAAACCTCACCATATTTGCCTTCCAGGAAAGCAAGTTTGCTGGCACCGCGATCGCTCTCACTTTGGCGGCCATCTGCACCGAATCGCTGATATTTCCGAGACAAGTCCAATCGGCGGCGGCACAAATTTTTGCGGCTAGTTGATAATTCGACAGGGAAAGAGCCAGTTCTTTGTCGAGCCATTTTACGACCGAGGGGCGACCCGATTGTCTGAACTCGGAAGCTTTCTGCTCCTGCAGTTTCTGGGCGTAGACAAGGATCGCGGCGCGTGAGGCTTTGTCGAAACCATTCGGCGCATTTACCCGTTCCGGCCACAGATGCCGGTCCCCGATCGCGATAACCCTCGGGCCTTGGGCAAAGGCAACGACGTGCGGCAGTAATAAAAGGCAGATGCCAAGCCCGAGCGTTAAGACAAGCCCCGGACGGATTGACGTTGTGTGACTTCCATTTGTGCTCATGATTAACCCTTACTGTAAATGATAGTCGATTTTTATTTCTGCACATACAGCATCCCGACTATGAATGATAATCTTGACATTATATAGACTGGTCTAGTAGACTGGTCTAGTAAATATTCCCGTTGAGATTGAAGAATATGAAAACAGAAATTGGTTCGTATGAGGCAAAAACAAAGCTCCCGGAATTGCTGCGGCAAGTTCAAAAGGGCAAGAGCTTTACCATAACAAATCGCGGCAAGGCGGTTGCCGATCTTGTGCCCTCTGAGGGGCAGAGTTCCAAGGACAGGATCGCGGCGGTTGAGCGGATGCAGGCATTTATTCGGGATCATGGCCGCATCGGGGGTGTTAACATTAAGGAACTCATCGAGGAGGGCCGGGATTGAGATTTGTACTCGATAACTCGGTAACCATGCGGTGGTTTTTCAGTGGCAAACCAAGTGACCTCGCGTACGCAGACAAAGTGTTGGCGGATGTCAAGAGATGGAGTTCTGT
>JAYVDQ010000276.1:0-4120 GCA_043749325.1 Chloracidobacterium sp.
TTTCGTCCACGAGTCGGTTCCGGTCACCTCCGTCGCGGCAAAATTGCCAGACGATGTTTCCAGAAACGCCGCGCCGAACCTATCGCCGCTGCCGCAGATCGCGGCCAGATAAACAGAATCTTTTGGCTCGACAAGCTGCGGATCGATGGCCGTCCCGGGCGTAATGACTCGCACAACCTCGCGTTTCACGAGCTTTACACCCTTAGTCGGTGTTTCCGTTTGCTCACAGATGGCGACGCGATATCCTTTTCGGACGAGCCGGTCGATGTAGTTTGCCGCGGCGTGGTAGGGAACGCCACACATCGGGACCGGATTTGGTGAATCCTTGTGTCGCGCGGTCAGAGTAATGTCAAGTTCGCGCGACCCAACCAGCGCATCCTCATTGAACATCTCGTAAAAATCCCCGAGCCGGAAAAAAAGGATAGTTCCGGGGTAGAGTTTTTTGATATCGAGATATTGCCGGAGCATCGGCGTTGTTGCGGTTTCCATCAGCTTGTTGAAATGTGTTTCAAAGTTTAGCTAATTTGCGCGGACTTTCAAAACTAATGTTTCCAAAGTAACTCCCTTTTGTTATTATTATCGCTTGCATACACTTAGCGGAGAATCAGTCTCGGCGAAAACCAATAACCGTTTTACGATAATCTCTATGAGAAAATTAAGAATTGTTTTTTTATTCTGTAGTTTGATCCTCGCCGGTGTTTTTTCGGCTTTTGCTCAAACTGCTAATTCTCAAAATTTGATAGGGCCAACTGCGAGAGACGACCGGTATCGCATTGGGTTCCAGGATGACCTGTCCATCCGGGTCTTTCGCCATTCCGATCTCGATCAGAAAGTTTCGGTCAGTCCGGCCGGCACGATCATGCTTTTCAGACTGGACAAGCCTCTGGTCGCAGTGTGCAAGACCCAGGACGAGCTTGCTAGTGATATTGCCGCCGCGTACAAAGCAAAATTCATTCGTGATCCGCAGGTGACGGTAAATGCCGAACAAAAATCGCAGTCGATCATGGTGATCGGTTCGGTTGAGCGGGCGGGCAATTACTTTGTTACGAGGCGCTATCAACTGCTCGAAATGCTGGCACTGGCCGGTGGGCCAAATAAAGAGGCCGGCAACCGGCTGATCGTGGCCCGTACCGGCAGCAACTCGGACTGCAAAGACAGTTCCGTGGTTGCGGTAAATGACGGTCCGATCGCGCTTTATGATTTTAAGATCCGCGATGTGCAGGAAGGCAAAAAGACCATGTGGATGCAGCCCGGCGACGTGGTCTCGGTGCTGGATGCCGATATCGTTTATGTTTACGGCAATGTTAATAAACAGGGCGCCATCAAGATCAAGGGGCCGACGACGCTAGTGCAGATCCTGGCGTCGGCCGAGGGACTTGAACCCGCCGCAAAGAAAGACAAGGTGCGTATCCTGAGACAGATCGTCGGAAATGCAGAACGCACGGAGCTTATTTTCGATCTTAATCTGATCGACAAGGGCAAGGTAAAAGACCCGTTCCTCGAACCCAATGACATTGTCGCGGTTTCGCAGGATTCGACAAAAGCAATACTTCGTGCCATCACAAATACCTTAAAGACCACTCTGCCGAGCGCGATTTATCGAATTCCTTAAATGCAATTATGAAAGAACCGCGTGGAATTATTAAAACTGCCGCGAACGAACCGGTCCATCTTGACCCTTCGTTCGACTACCCTATTGTCCCGGGCGGCAGTTATCCGTCCTATAGAGAAGCGTCCGGGCAGGAGGGATTTCAGCTTCTCGACTACTGGCGGGCAATCCGAAAGCGTTTATGGCTAGTGGTCGGGATCGCGGTTCTGATGACCACCTTGACGGCTATCTACATGGCCAGAAAGCCCAATATTTATCAGGCTACGGCGAGGATCCAGGTCGATCTCGAGCAAAATAATCCGGACCTCATCACCAGCGACCGTCAGCGGCCTATCTCAAATCCTGATCCGTCGTATTTTAATACTCAGCTTCAATTGCTGGGCAGCGACAGTTTGCTGCGGCGGGTGATCAAGGAGCATAATCTCGACGCAAACAAAGATTTTCAGCAAGCGAAAAATGAAGGCTCCACGTCGGCATGGCGGTCGATGCTCAAATCGGTCGGATTAGCCAGCGACGCCGGCAAATCCGACGTAAGCGAGGATCTGGTACCGAAAGATTCGACTTTAGCCACGTCTGAACAGATCGCCGACGCGGTCAGGCTGGCGCCCTACGTCGATATCATAAAGAAAAATATCAGTATCGATCCGGTCCGCGAGTCACGCGTGACCACTAAGGACACGCGGCTAATCGAGATCTCGTTTCATAGTACAAATGCCAATCTGGCGGCGTATGTAATAAACGGAGTCGCGGAGACCTTTACACAGGCCAACCTCGAAAAACGTAACGGGACCAGCCGTAAAACCAATGATTTTTTGCAGGAAAGGATCACAAGTCTTGAAAATGAGATCCACGCTGACCAGCAAAAGCTGGTTGACATGACTCAACATGAGGGAATTCTAAAAACCGAGGGCGATCAAACGATCGTCATCGACAGGCTTTCCGGCCTTAACAAACAGTTGCTCGACGCTGAAAATAAAAGGAAAGAAGCCGAGGCCATATATGTAACCGTCAGTAATTCGCCGGACAAGATCAAGGCCATTGCCGAAGAGCAGGTAGCCCGGTTCACAACCGAGCAGGAAAATAACATTCGTGCGCTGCAAACCGACACGCTTAAGAAAATATCGGATCTCAGAAGCGCCAGGATAGAACGGCTCCGCGACTTTGAAGAGGGAGCAGACGAGATCAAGCAGATCGACAACCAAATAAATAGCTATCAAAAGTCAATAGATAACGCTATTTCAAAATATCGGAACGACCTCGCCGAATTCCGGCAGCTAAAATCCAAGGAAACGCTCGAAAATCTCCGCACGAAATATCTTCAGGCCAAGGACCAGGAAGATAAGATCAGGGTCGATTTTAATAAGCAATATAATGAGGCTCAGGGACAAAACCAGGGGGCAGTGAGTCTAAAGATCCTTCAGCAGGACATCGATACAAAGAATGGTTTTCTTGCAAATCTTCAAAAGCAGGTAAGTGGAAATGATGTCGCAGCAAAGGGTTCGGATAACAACATCAGCGTCACCGAGATTGCTGTTCCGTCCGATATAGTCGTATCGCCGCGACGGACCGTGACGGTCTTGGCGGCACTGTTCCTTTCGACCCTTTTCGGGATGGGATTGGCGCTGTTTCTCGAATTCCTCGATGACACGATCAGAACCACTGAGGAAATTGAGAATTATTTGCAGTTGCCCGCCCTCGCGGCGATTCCGACGATCGATTCGCTGCCGAAACGAAAGCTGTTGCTCGTCGGGTCGTCAGATGGCGAGGAGGAGCAGGTAAATTCACCTTTGTTGATCGCGGCGGACCCACGTTCGGCACTGGCCGAGGCGTACCGGCATTTGCGAACGTCTATTCTGCTTTCCACAGCCGGCCGGGCGCCAAAATCTTTATTAATTACCTCAAGCCTGCCATCCGAGGGAAAAACAACGACGGCCACAAATACGGCCATCAGTCTTGCTCAAACGGGAGCCAAAGTTTTGATAATCGACGCCGATATGCGGCGGCCAAGGCTGCATTCGATCTTTAATGTCGAAAACGGCGTCGGCCTCAGCACGCTTCTCGCGAGCGAACTCAGCGACCGGGATATTGACAGCGCGATCAAACAGGACGAGAAAACAAAGTTGTTTTTGATCACATCCGGCCCGATCCCGCCAAATCCGGCGGAGCTGATCGGTTCCGAGCAAATGGCCAATCTCCTTGCAAGCCTGCAAACGCGATTTACGCATGTCGTGGTGGATTCGCCGCCGATCGCATCATTTACCGACGGCGTTTTGATCGCGTCAATGGTTGATGGCGTGATCCTTGTTGTTCACGCGGGGCAAAGCTCGCGACAGGTTGTCCGCCGTTCGCGGCAGTTGTTGCAGGAGATCGGTGCCAAGGTCTTCGGCGTCGTATTAAACAATGTCAACCTGAATACAAAGGACAACTATTATTACTATCAGAGCTATTACCATCATGGTAATTACGCCCGTACGGACGAAGAAAAATAGGTTTGCCGCTGGTTGCATTTCG
>JAYVDQ010000277.1:0-2268 GCA_043749325.1 Chloracidobacterium sp.
GTATGCCACCGGCGGTACCTTCATTAACAATTCAAATGATCTGAATGCGGGATTTCGCCGCATCCTTGGCGATCAAAAGGGGTATTACCTGATCGGGTATCAACCTGACGAATCGACGCGGAAACTGGACAGTAACTTTCGCAAGCTGACCGTGCGGGTCAAACGGCCCGAACTTACCGTCAGACACCGGTTTGGGTTTTATGGGGCGATAAACTCAAAGGATTCGGCCAAACCAAAGAGCGTAGATAGCGAGCTTTACAGATCGTTAATTTCACCACTTGCTCTGAACAGCTTGCACCTGAAATTTACCCCTTTTATCACCCGCGAGGGCAAGGATTCTATTGTGCGTTATTTGATTCATATTAACGCCGGCGACATAACCTTTGCCCAACAGCCGGGAGGCGCGCAGCGGCTGTCGCTGGATGTCGTTGCTGTAATATTTGGCCCTGACGGAAAAGTGGTTGACGAATTTAACCATACAAATAAGGCTCTGCTGAAAGGCGGCAATATGCAGCAGATTTTGCAAAATGGCTTATCCTATACGGGAGAGTTCGGCATAAAAAAACCGGGGGTATATCAGATTCGTGCTGCAATTCGCGACGTGACGAGCGGTAAAATTGGGACAGTAAGCCAATTAGTGGAAATCCCGGAACCAGCCGACAAATCCTTATCGATGTCGCAGATCATTATAAGCGGCGAGACCGAGCCCTTTCCCCCGGTCGTGCCGCCTGCTCGAAAGGTAGACGAGGCATTATCATTTCCCCAATCGACAACCGGGCCTGCCATTAGAAAGTTTATCGCCGGCAAAGGATTAGGGTACGGTTATACGATTTATAATCCGAAAATAGATCCGCAAACTAATAAGCCGAATCTTACATCCGAAGTTAAAATCTATCAGGACGGAATGCTGCTATATCGCGTTAGCGAATCGCCAGTCAATATTTCTCAAATTGACAGCTCAGGTTTCGTGCAAGACAGTGGCGTAGTGCCGCTCCAGTTGGATATGCCCGCGGGAATCTATGCGATGCAGGTTATCGTCAAGGATCTGAATGGGCATCAAAAAACGATAGATCGGTGGAGCGATTTTGAAGTCGTGAAATAAGGCTTTCGCCGCATCGGCTTTGGGACATGCCGGGGGCGAATCGTGCCTGCAGACTGATCTTCACGAGGAAGGACAAAGAACACGCAGAAAGCCATTAGCGGATAGACGTCCCGGCTACCGATTTGTCTGGTAGATTACGCTTAAAAACGCTGTTGATTTGTTAAGATTCTTTCGTGATAAAAACGCATAGCTTTACTCCAACGTATGTGCGCAAGATCTCGGCCTCTGCCGGAACTTCCGAACTGGATGATTTTCTGGCTGTCGAGGAGCCGCTTGAGATCCGCCTTGGTTTACCCGGGGGCGGGAAGATCGATCATCGAGCCATCTCTATAACTATGCGGACGCCGGGTGCAGATATTGAACTCGCGGCAGGTTTTCTCTTTACCGAGGGAATACTGAACGATCCGCAACAGATCGCTAAGATTCGTCACTGCAGCATTCCGGCAAAAGATAAAAATGTACAAAATACAGTCGTCGTTGAGCTAAATACAGGAGTTGATGTCGATTTTAAACGTCTCGAGCGCAATTTCTACACCACCTCTAGCTGCGGCGTCTGCGGCAAAAGCTCGATCGAGGCCCTGCATACGGGAGTGCAAACTGTAAACTCAAATGGATTTAGCGTAAAACACGAACTGATCCATAAACTGCCTGACATACTACGCAGATCCCAGGAAGTTTTCGAGCAAACCGGCGGGCTACACGCCTCGGCGCTTTTCAATGTACGCGGCGAACTTGAAATTGTCCGGGAAGATGTCGGCCGCCACAATGCACTGGATAAGGTCATCGGGGCAAAATTTCTTGCAGGTGAAATACCGCTATCGAACAGAATTTTACTCGTCAGCGGCCGTGCGAGTTTTGAACTGGTACAAAAGGCATTGATGGCCGGGATCCCGGTCTTGGCGGCGGTTGGAGCACCCTCGAGTCTTGCGGTCGAGCTTGCCGCCGAATTCGGCATGACTCTCGTTGGGTTCGTTCGCGATGACAGATTTAATATCTACACCGGCGAGGAGCGGATCCTATGAAGCTCAGGATCAAGGGAAATTCGCTCCGTCTTCGCCTTTTGCGGAGCGAGGTCGAAAGGCTCGCATCTGCCGGGTTCGTTTCCGAAGAAATACGCTTTGGGACGGGCATAGACCAGGCTTTACAATATACGGTGGGTGCCTCGG
>JAYVDQ010000278.1:0-5089 GCA_043749325.1 Chloracidobacterium sp.
TAGCAGTTTCAAGTCTCCTGCTACCATCCTCTACCCTTCGCCCCTAAAAGCGGACTTATCACCTGCTACATAAACCGGACATATCATATGCTAGCTACACTCTGGCTCGCAACTTATTGTATCTCTCCAACCTTTCTGATATATTAGCGGCATCAATTCCTATGACCTCGCGTAGTATTTCAAAACTTCGTCCCATCAAGCAGCGAGCGAATCTCTTCGCCGGTGATTAATCCTTTTATCAGTTCAGAGTGCAAGCCTCGGCTTGTTTCCTTATCCACCTATACGCGATAGATCGCGCACTCTAAACAAAGGAGAAATATCATGACGCCGTCAACCGAATTACAACGACCGATTATCAAAACCGAACTTCCCGGCCCGAAATCGCAGGAGATCATTAACGCCGACGCTCAATACGTCACCCCGAGCTATCCGCGTCCCGACTATAAATTAGTTGCCGACCACGCTAGCGGCGTGTGGATCACGGACCCGGATGGCAATGTCTTTCTCGATTGCAATGCCGGCGTCGCGGTCTGCTCGACCGGACACTGCCATCCTGAGATCGTTGCTGCCTTGCAAAAACAGGTCAGCGAGCTCATCCATCTCTGCGGAACCGACTTTTATTACCGGCACATGCCGCAGCTCGGCAAAAAATTAAACGAGATCTGCCCGATCGAAGGCCCGACCAAGACCCACTTTGCAAACAGCGGTGCCGAGGCGGTCGAAACTGCATTGAAGGTCGCGATGTATCACACCCGGCGGCAAAAATTCATTTCGTTTTATGGCTCGTTCCACGGACGCACGCTGGGTGCTCTCTCGCTCACCAGTTCGAAAAAAGCGCAGCGGCTCGGCTTTATGCGTCAGGCATTGGACGTCGTTCATATACCGTATCCGAACAAATTCCGTCATTTCGTCACCGATCAGCCGACGGATGAGGCAACCGTCACAAAAGACGTGATCAATTGGATCGAGAAGAAATTATTCCAAACAACCACGCCACCCGAGGAGGTCGCCGGTATTGTCCTCGAGGTCGTCCAGGGCGAAGGCGGCTACATTCCCGCGCCGGCGGCGTTTGTCCGAGAGCTTCGCCGCATCTGCGACGAGCACGGGATCATGCTGATCGTGGACGAGGTACAGTCCGGCATGGGCCGCACGGGGAAGATGTTCGCTCTCGACCATCACCCCGGCATTAAGGCCGATATCATGTGCCTTGCCAAAGGCCTCGGCTCCGGCATGCCGATCGGTGCATGCGTTGCCCGTGCCGACATCATGGATTGGCACAAAGGTGCCCATGCATCGACATTCGGCGGAAATCCGGTTGCTCTGACCGCCGCTCTAAAAACCATCGAGCTGCTTGAAGGAGGCCTTGTCGAGAACGCCCGTGAGGTCGGTGGCTATCTCGAGGCCGGTCTCAACAGGCTAAAAGATAAATACGATGTTATCGGCGACGTTCGCGGTCTGGGAATGATGCTCGGCGTTGAGTTCGTTACCGATAAAGCCAGCCTGACCCCGGCCCCCGAACTTCGCGATGCGATCGAAATGGCTTGCTTTAACCGGGGCCTCATCATCCTCGGCTGCGGCTCCAACTCGATACGCTGGTCGCCGCCGCTCATCCTAGCAAAGGAACACGTCGATGTTGCCATCGAGATCTTCGACGAAGCCATTGGAGCATCGATCTAAGAAATAGCCACTAAACCTGGCAATTAAACCTTGCGTAATAAAAAACGAGAGGAATGATCATACTCACAAGCCGAAGATGCGAGCAGATGGTTGCAGGAGAATTCAATATGAGAGAGAAGGCTCTAAATGTTGATGAATATCTATCGGAGTTTCCCCGCCAAACCGCATCGATGCTGCTCCAGCTTCGCGAGACGATAAAGGCCGCGGCACCCGACGCCGCAGAGGTCATCAGCTATGCGATGCCGGCGTATAAACTTAACGGAATGCTTGTTTGTTTCGCGGGGTATGCAAAGCACATCGGCTTTTATCCGGGAGCGGGCGGGGTCGCGAAATTCAAAGACGAATTGTCCGAATATAAGGGTGCCAAAGGCTCGGTCCAATTCCCGCTCGACCGGCCTTTGCCGCTAAAGTTGATAACACGGATCGTAAAATTCCGCATTGCCGAAAATTTGCAGCGGGCGAAAACAAAGAGGACGGTAATGAAATGAATATTTTGAAAGGCATCTTAGCGGTCCTCGGCGGCTTTATCTTTATCGGGATCACGCATAGCGGCACGGATTTTATCCTGGAATCGCTCGGCATTTTCCCGCCGCCCACTGTCAGATTTTATACGCCTGGATGGTAATCACAGCGACTATTTACCGCAATGTCTATATGATCCTCGCGGGTTTCTTCGTCGCCACCATCGCACCAGCACCGAAAATGCGTTACGTCGTCATTCTAGGCGTCATAGGTACGCTGCTCGGATGCGGCGGGATCTATGCAAATTACAAATACGATATGGGGCCGATGTGGTATCCGGTCGCACTCGTCCTACTCGGGTTTCCATGTCTCTATCTGGGAGCAAAATTAAGGATCAAGCAATAACTAATATGCAAAAAGTAACAACATTTCTGATGTTCAACGATCAGGCCGAGGCCGCGATGAACTTTTACGTCTCTGTCTTTCCCGACGCTAAGATCGTGAGCACGATGCCGGCTCCAGACGGCAAAGTCGCCGGTGGCACCTTTGATCTCCACGGTCAGAGGTTCAACTGTTACAACGCTGGTCCGCATCCGAACTTCAAGTTTTCGCAGGGCGTGTCGTTCATGATCTATGCCGACACACAGGACGAAATCGACCACTATTATTACAAACTGAGCGAGGGCGGCGAGCAACAGCCTTGCGGCTGGCTTGCCGACAAGTTCGGGGTTTCGTGGCAAGTCACGCCGCCTCTCCTGATGCAAATGCTCAGCGACCCGGATCGCGAAAAAGCAGGACGCGTAGCACAGGCGATGTTCAAGATGACCAAGATCATCATCGCCGACCTAGAAGCCGCCGCATCGAACTAAGATTTTGCTTTTTTGACCTCCTCGATCATGACCGGCACCGCTTCAAACAGGTCGCCGACGATGCCGTAATCAGCAATGTCGAAGATCGGTGCTTCGGCGTCTTTGTTAATGGCGATGATAGTGCCGGCATTTTTCATACCGACGATGTGCTGGATCGCACCTGAGATGCCAAGAGCGATATAGACCCTCGGGGCAACAGTTTGACCGGATGAGCCTATCTGCCGGTCGATCGGAAGCCACTCGGCATCGCATATCGGCCGCGAGGCGGCAAGATCGGCACCGAGGGCGTCCGCAAGTTGTTGGGCCAGGGCGATGTTCTCCTGTGACTTGATACCGCGTCCGACAGCGACAATGATCTCGGATTTTGTAAGATCAACCGATGCTTTGGCTTCCTGAAACGGGGCCTCGGGTGTCATGCGGATATCGCCGACGTTGACTTCCATTGTCTCGACGGCGGCAGTTCCCTTTTCAGCCGCATCGCCGCGAAACGATCCGGACTGGAACGTTATGAAATACGGAGCGTCACCACCTATCGAGACATCGGCGTCGAGTTTGCCGAGGAAAATACGGCGGGTCAATACGAGCTTTCCGCCTTCGGCCCGATAGCGAATGCAATCGCCGACTACTTCGCGGCCCAGCCGTGCCGCGACCTTAGGCGCGAAATCGCGTACCTGATAGGTGTGCGACATCACAACGTACTGCGGGTTAACGGTCTTAATGACCTGCTCCCACGCGTCGGCATAACCGTCTGGAGTGTATGTGCCAAGCTTTTCGTTCTGGGCGACGATAACCTTTTCGATGTTGTAACCGGCGATCTCCCGGGCGAGCGAACAATCCCTGTCGCAAGGCAAGACCGCCGCGACCTTTAGCCCGAGATCCTTTGCAATACCCTGAGCCGCCGTGATCGCCTCAAGCGATGTTTTGTTGAGGACGCATTCTCTGTGTTCAATGAAAACTAAAATCATGATAGTCTCTCTCATTCAGCTTTGCGGCTTTGCGGCTCTGCGGGGATTTTCTCTCCCGCAAAGTCGCAGAGATGCAAAGAAACCTAAAGAACCCGAACCTCCGTACGGAGTTTCTCGACTAACTCGACCGCTCCGGCTTTGGCGTCGCCGTTGCCGAGCATCTGTGTCTGTTTGGACTTGAGCGGCAGGTAGACCTTTTCGATCTTCGCGGCCGATGGAAACGCCTCAATTGACGGTGTTACTTCGCGAACTTCTTTGCTCTTCGCCGCCATAATTCCCTTGAGAGAGGCGTATCTGATCTGTGAAATACCCGACTGGATGGTCATCAAAGCAGGCAGCTTGTACGTAAACCACTGATACCAACCGCTCTCAAGTTCGCGTTTGACCCGCAGCGTCTGCCCAAGGCTCGCGCGATCAACCTCGATAACGATCGTTGCGTGCGGAACCCCCAGCAGTTCGGCAAGTATCACACCCGTCTGCCCGTAGCTGGCGTCATCAGACTGGAGGCCGCCGAATATCAGATCCGCATTTTCATCGCGAACCGCATCGGCGATAGCTTTTGCGATTTGGTGCGTCGAGAGGCTCTTTGCATCGTCAACGACCACGTGTATCGCCCGGTTGGCTCCACGGGCAAGAGCATCCTTAATTACGGTTTTCGCACTCTGCGGCCCAAGCGTGCAGACTACGACCTCGCCCTCGCCTTTCGCCTCTATAGTCCGTAAGGCTTCTTCGAGAGCGTAACCGTCAGATTCGTTGGTCTGTAGAGCTACGTCAGCCTCGTTTATCCATTTCTCGTCGCTCGCAATACGCAAAACCGCGTCTTTGTTGGCGACCTGCTTCATTAAAACAATGATCTTCATTTTTCTTCCGAGAGTTTCTTGATTATCGAACGAGCCAGCAATTCGTTAATTTCGCTGTGGCGTGGAACAGGTTGGGATTGTCTGGTCTTAAAATTCGTGTAGTGATCGTGTTTACGTCCGTGCCTGACCATGAGGCAACCCATTTCCTCGAGTTTTTTAATCAGATCGCGCCTTTTCATTAAGCGAGAACCAGTTCCTCGACCCGCCGAATAAATGGAACTTCATTGGACTCAAGATCAATGAGCAAATCTTTTAA
>JAYVDQ010000279.1:0-2439 GCA_043749325.1 Chloracidobacterium sp.
ACAGTGGATGGGAAGAGTCGGTTTTTGATCTTAAAAAAACCCGCAATCCGCAATCCGCAATCTAAAATCAAAAGATGGGAATCAAGAGATTAAAACCGACATCGCCGGCACGCCGCTATCAGACTTATCTGACACGCGACGAATTGACGCCGGGGGCAACACCCGAAAAATCGTTGCTCGAGCCGAAGAAGAAGATTTCAGGCCACAACAGCGACGGCCGGATCACGGTCCGGCGCCGTGGCGGAGGCCACAAGCGTCATTACCGGATCATCGATTTCAAGCGTGACAAATCCGGTATTCCGGGCAAGGTCGCTCAGCTTGAGTATGATCCGAATCGCTCTGCCCACATCGCCCTGATCAATTATCTCGACGGCGAAAAGCGATACATTATCGCACCGCTCGGATTGACAGTCGGCACGATGATCCTGAGCGGCGAGGAAGCCGATATTTTGCCGGGAAACGCACTGCCGATCAAGAATATTCCGCTCGGTACACAGGTGCATAACATTGAGCTTCGCCCCGGAAAAGGCGGTCAGATGGTTCGCTCGGCGGGTGGTTTTGCACAGATCGTAGCTAAAGAGGGCGATTATGCACAGCTCAGAATGCCGTCGGGCGAGGTTCGCAAGGTGCCGGTTGTCTGCATGGCGACCGTCGGACAGGTTGGCAACACCGAGCATGAGAATGTTTCGCTTGGTAAGGCCGGACGTTCACGCTGGTTGGGCAGACGCCCGAAAGTCCGCGGAGTCGCGATGAACCCGGTCGATCACCCGCACGGTGGTGGTGAAGGTAAAACATCAGGCGGACGTAATCCGGTAACCCCGTGGGGACAGCCGACGCGGGGATACAAGACGCGCCGCAACAAGCGTACGACCAATATGATCGTGCGAGACAGAAGGAGTAAATGATGAATTCAGAATGATGAATGATGAATTTAAGAGCAGTCATCATTCATCATTCATCATTCAAAATTAAGGAAATATGCCACGTTCATTAAAAAAAGGACCGTTTATCGATCTTAGCGTTCAAAAGACGCTGCGCCGAATCTCGGACGGCGGACCAAAGCCGCCGGCGATCAAAACCTGGTCGCGACGTTCGACGATCTCGCCGGAAATGGTCGGCCTGACATTCGGCGTACACAACGGCAAACGCCATATCCCCGTATTTGTTACGGAAAATATGGTCGGCCACAAGCTGGGTGAATTTTCGCCGACGCGAATGTTTAAAGGACACCCGGGAACAAAAGCGGAGAAAATGGCGAAACGCAGATAGTGAAAAACTAAAAGTGAATAACTAAAAACTTTTCACTTTTCACTTTTCACTATTCACTAAGAATATGGAAGCTGTAGCAAAAACAAAATATCTAAAAGGCAGCCCTCGCAAGGCGCGGCTTGTGATTGATCTGATCCGCGGCGTCAATGTGTCGAGAGCCTTGTCGATCCTCAAATTTACGGACAAGCGTGCGGCTGATCCGATCGCTCAGTGCCTTAATTCGGCGATCGCCAACGCAACCTATAAGGCAGAGCAGCAAAATATTGCCATTGATCCTGACGATCTGTGGATACAGACATGCTTTGTCGATATGGGCCCGCACAAGAATCGTAGCCGTATGCGTCCGGCCCCTCAGGGACGCGCGTACCGCGAGCAGCGGCATTATTGCCACATCACCATCCAGGTGACGAGCGACGAAAAGCCGAAGACCGAGAAGGAATTGAAGGCAGCCGAGGCCATGGCTAAGAGGCCGGTCGGCAAAAAGATCGCCGCCAAGGCTGCTGCTAAAGAAGCCAAGAAGACAAAGGTTGAGAAGGTAGAGGAAGTAGCAGCGGCAGAAGCAGTTGCAGAAACAGTCGAGACGCCGGTGGTTGAAACAGAAGCAGCGGCAGAAGCACCGGCAGTTGAAGAAATAGTCGAAACAGAAGCAGTTGCGGCAGCCGAAACTCCTGCGGAAGTTGTCGAAGAGATCGACGCTCAGAACGATGCGGAAATTTCCGCGGCACACGGTACATCGACCCACACTACGGCCGAAGAGCATGCAGAGAAGCCGGCCGATGAGGTCATGGAAAAGACGAACGAGGAACTGGAGAGACAGTAGGCCGTCGGCAGCGGCAGTAGGCAGGAAATGCCTTAACTGCTTTGCGGCCTACTGCAACTGCCAACTGATTAAATATGGGACAGAAAGTTCATCCATACGGCTTTAGGGTCGGATATAACAAAGACTGGCACTCGCATTGGTTTGCGAAACAGGATTTCGCCACATTTTTGGCCGAAGACCTCAAGCTCAAACGCGAATTGAAAAAGAAATTCGCCGGCGGTGGCGTCTCGCACATCGATATCGAGCGTGCGGCAGCTCGTATGAAGATCATCATCTATACCTCGCGGCCGGGCATTATCATCGGACGCAAGGGTTCGGAGATCGACAAGCTTCGCGAAGATCTTTCGCGT
>JAYVDQ010000280.1:0-5160 GCA_043749325.1 Chloracidobacterium sp.
TTTCAAGATCGGCCCAGTTTGTAATGGTTATGATTGGCACGTCAAGCCCGGTGGTCTTTGCCTGAAACAATTCGTTCATATCGCGGCCCATCACAATAATATTTGAGGCGTATTTATAGACCCAGCGATTGAAGAAATTAACGACGCTGACGAAGAATGAATTCTTTTTTACTGCTCCAACCGCGATCAGGATCTCCGGATAACTGTCCTGGACGAGGAGCGTAAAGCTCGCACCTTTTAACAACGCAGCCAAAGTCGTCGTGACAGGCAAACTCGGCGGAGCCGTGACAACAAGGACGTGATTGCCTCGCCGGAATCGTGAGACCGACTGGAAAAACGTCGAGATCCCGATCGTAAACATATTGATCAATCGAAAAAGCAAAACGTTTTTATTTAGCGTTGTCCCGCGTGTTCGGATGATCTCGACGCCGCTGCGGCTCTCGCGTTTTGGAGCGACCAACCCCCGGGACATGTGTTTTGGCTGGCCCGTCAATACTATTACCTCGCGGTTCTTCGCCAGGCCTTCGGCGATCGAGGTCATATAGTAGCCAGTCGATATTTGCTCGGGGTAATAAACCTCGGTCAATATCCAAAGACGGCCCAATGTTTCGCTTTCCGGCGGTCCCATTTTGTTTGAAAACTTGTGGCTCAGGAACTGTGTCTACGGAAACTTGTATAACCTAACAGGATCTTGCTTGCGGTCTGTGAAACGTTGGTCGCCAGATACTCGGGCGGAGCGGTCCACGCCGCGGGCTGAGCGATCGCGATCTCGACGGCGCTGACGATGGAGCTTGTTTCGGCGCCGCTGAGAATATTGCTGCCGCATTCGATCGTTTCAGGCCGTTCGGTAACGTCGCGAAGCGTAATATTCGGTATCCCGAATATCGAACATTCCTCCTGCACCGTACCGCTGTCGGTAAGCACCGCCAGCGAGTTTTTTTCCAGCTTAACAAAGTCGAAAAAATTAAGAGCCTTGAGCAGCCGAATGCTTACCGAGGCCGGGCGTATACCGTACTGCTCAAGCTTTTCGGCGGTTCGCGGATGGACCGACACCAAAACATTTTTGGTAAATTTCTTTGCGACTGCGGTCAGGCCGTCAAATATTTTCTTTATGCGGTCAGCGTCGTCAACATTTTCGGCCCGGTGTAGCGTCACGAGAAAATACTCAAATGGCTTGACACTGAGGGCCTTCATCACCTCGCTCGCATCGATTTGATCCGCGAATGTATCCAAAACTTCCTTGATCGGGTTGCCGGTCACAAAAATGCGATCGCGTTCGATGCCCTCCCGGACGAGATTTTCTTTGCTTCGTTCCGTATAGGGCATCAGGATCGAGCTGGAGTGGTCTATGATGCGCCGGTTGATCTCTTCCGGAACCCGGTCGTCAAAACAGCGGTTCCCTGCTTCCATGTGAAAAATGGGTATTTGCCTCCGCGCCGCAACTATAGCGGAAAGAGCGCTGTTGGTGTCGCCAAGAATAAGCACGCGATCTGGTTTGTGTTTCGCAAGAAGCTCATCAGTTTTCGAGAGAATCTGGGCGATCTGTTCTCCAAAATTCTTGGATTTTATCCCCAAATGCACATCGGGCGTACGAATCTCTAGATCCCGAATAAAAACATCGCTCAGGCTTTCGTCGTAATTTTGGCCGGTATGCACGGTCACGTGGTCGCAATGCTGATCGAGCACCTTCATAACCAAACTTAATCTGATAATTTCCGGCCTTGTGCCGAAAATGGTCATTATTTTCATACGTTTATCGATCAATTTGGCGACAGAAACTGCTTTATCTCATCATCGGATCTAAGCAGCAATTCGCGTAAGGGCCCGATCGCGAGATTGTTGTCTTTTGAAGAATATTCGTTTTCAAGTGCCGGTGAGAAATCACCGCCGTCCCGAAGTTCCGGCAGAACCGGCAAGATTACATAATAATCGCCGCCGTCGATGGTGCGGAAACATTCTTCTTCGGAGACCATGATCTCGTGGACCTTTTCGCCGGGCCGAATGCCGCTGAATACGAACGGAAGGTTTTTGTCGCCCATTAAAGCTGTAGCTACATCCGTTATTTTCGCGGACGCAACCTTTGGAATAAAGGTTAGCCCTCGCCCCTCGCTTTTGACTGCTTCGAAAACCGTATCGACCGCACGGTCAAGGCTTAGCAGGAACCGCGTCATTTCCCGCAAAGTAACGGTGATGGGCTGGTCATTTCTTATCTGTTCGACAAATAAAGGAATGATCGACCCGCGTGACGCTATCACGTTGCCGTAACGCACACAGTTGAAGAGGGTTGACTCACAATCGCGGTTAGCCTCGATCAGCACACGTTCCTGTATGGCCTTTGTCATTCCCATGACATTGATCGGCTTGCACGCTTTGTCGGTCGAGATGCCGATGACTTTCTCCACGGCCAGATCATTCTCGCGAACGGCCCGCACGATATTCGCCGCTCCGTAAATATTGGTCAAAACTGCTTCAAATGGAAAATACTCGCACGACGGAACCTGTTTGAGGGCGGCTGCATTGAAAACAACATCCGCATGACGCATTGCTGCAACCAGAGCCGAGTAATCCCGGACGTCTCCGATACGGAAATTCAGGATATCCTTCGAATTCTGGTAGATAACATCGTCGGTCGCGGTTTCGCGGTTGAGAAACTCGAGCCGCATGTAATGCTGTTTTGCTTCGTCTCGCGAAAACACCGTAATCCGTGCGGGCATGCCAATTTCACCGGTCAGGAGACGGTTAACGAGCGTTTTGCCGAGCGAGCCGGTGCCGCCAGTTACGAGGATCCGTTTGCCTTCAAGATTATTCATCGCCATTTTTCGTACGGTATCGGATCATTAGCCATCCGCTCGACCATATCCGGGAGACTCCCAGGTAAAATTCCCGTTGCTTTGCGAAACCGCGTAGCGTCGAGGCTCCGGTCTATCTTTACCTTATCCGACGGCTCGATCTCGATCTCGATACCGTAAGCGGATTTGATCAGGCGGAGCAGGTCATATTTTGTTATCGGGTCGCTCGCCACGTGATAAACGCCGGACAACTCAGGATGATCGCGTATCACCTTCGCCAGTATCTCAGCCAATTCGAGCGTTGAAAAGCCCGAAAATATTGCATCAGCGTAACCCTTCACCGTGCCGCCCGCTTGTCCGAGAAACCATTCGACGAGGCTGTGTTCGGTGAGCAGTTCGCGGCCGATTATCGAAGTGCGGATCGTCAGACAAGCCCCGGCCCTCACCTCACCCAGATTCTTGCTCATTCCGTACAAGTCGAGAGCATCTGGTGCGTCCCGTTCCGTATAATTTCCCTTTTCCCCGCTAAAAACGCAATCCGTGCTGATGCATATTAGCCGCGAGCCATATTTTGCTGCCAACTCGTCGAGACGATGCGGGAAGATCGAATTTACGTTAAGCGTTTCGACGACGTTCGCCGAATTGGGAAGCTGTTTGATCAGGCCAACAGCGTTGACCACTACATCCGGTTGTATTTTTTGAAAGATCGCATCGATACCCGAGATGTTCTCGACATCAATGTTGTCGAATGTCTTTGCTTCATTGAAAATACCAAATTTCGCGTATGTTTCTCGCGGCACCCGAACCGTGGTGAAGACGTCGAATTCACGCGAAAAGACCTGGACAAACTTATGCCCGAGCATTCCGCCGCCGCCGACTACGAGAATTTTCATATTAACTTGGCCACCGTTAAAGTATTGAATTATATAGCATCCGTGGCGGTCTAAACAATCAGATCAAATTATCGACCCGTTTCGAGGCTTTCATTCAAAATGGCAACGGTCAATTCTTCGGTTGCCGGATCGGCGAGCCATTTTTCCGCATAATTCCTGGCGGCGGCTGACATCCGCGAATACGCAGCCTCGTCCATTTCGATGCAAAGATTTAGAGTCTTGATCCATTGTTCTGAGTCTTCGAGCGGCAAATCCCAACCGATGCCTTTTTTGATCAGGTCGAGCCACGGCGTCCGGTCGCTTATCAACAGCGGACATCCGGCTGCCATGGCTTCGATAAAAACGTGGCCAAAATTTTCACCAAGCGTAGGCAGCAGAAAAAAATGATACTGAAATAATTTCTCGAGTACGCTATCGTGTGGCAGCGGACCGAAAGCCTCAACCTTAATATTTTCTGGAAGTCCCTTGATGATCTGCTGGCATTCGCTCCAATATTCGGCGTCTTCGAGAGGGCCGTGGATGTGAATACTGAGCCGTCCATTCATATTGTGGCCAAGTTGATCGAGAAGCCACTTGAAATTTTTTTTTTGCACGAATCGCGAAAGAAAAACCATTCGGGCCTCGCCGGTGCGTTTTTCCGGTTTATCGGTCTGTGTATAATTTTCGAGCAGACGCCGAGCCGGCAGATCGGGTGCGACAAATATCCTGGCATCTTTTGGATGTATCCGTTGTATCTCAGCTCGTTCGAGGTCCGTCGAGGCTTTCCAGATGACGCTCTTATATAATCCCACCGCTTTTGAAAACCGTAGAAAAAGCCTTTTTTTGCGTGGGTTTTTTTGAAGCCCGGCGTCCGAAAGCTCGCCGCACGGAGCCAAGATGATCCGCACATCAGGGATCATTCCCAGCTTTCGTAGCTGCAACACGAGGATCGTGAACGGCGAGAAAAAGCTGTTTGTGTAGATCGAGTCCGGTTCTGAGCTAAGGATAAGTTTCCGGATCATTGACATCCCGATCTTGTTGCCGGAAATATAATAAACACTTGTTTCACCATCCGTAACCCATGCGTTAATGGCGACGGTGGAGTATTGAGCCCTATCGAGATTGCCGTCGTGGTCGTGCGTAATAATACGAAAATCATACCGGTCCGCCAGACGATCGACCATATTGGCCACCGTTCTCATGCCGCCGCCGCTTTTATAACCGGGGCGGTAATATTCGCAAAATACCAAAATTCGCGGCCTTTTAGTTTCGTCCGGCATTTACTGTAATATTTCGACGCAAGCGTTATAAACCTCGTCCGTCTTGACCAGATCAAGGCACTTTTTGTGATTGAAACAGTCCTGCGTGTGGCAACCCTCGCACTCGACCGTTTTGCGAAAGATGCGGTTGTGCCTCCCAAACGGCAGCCAACGGCCATTCCAGTCAACCGCCGCAAAAATGGCGACGCATGGGGTCCCGACCGCCGCGGCCAAATGCAT
>JAYVDQ010000281.1:0-5078 GCA_043749325.1 Chloracidobacterium sp.
TATCATTTGGCCTGTTTTTACTGTTTCGCCGGGCTTAGGCAATTGTTCAATCACTGTGTTTGGTTTTTCCGTGCTTGGCCGGTCCGCTCGTTTTTTTAGCTTCAGGCCTAGCAGGGCAAGTTCTCTCTCGCTGTCAATGAAGTCTTTGCCCGTGATGTCCGGTACTTTAATTTCCGTACCCTGTAGCGACATATAAACGACGCCCGCAAGCCCAAACAAAAACGCTCCCGCAAGCAGTGCAACAGCCACCAGTTTGCCAATAGCTGAAATTCCGGAATTAAGAAAACTCACAAGACTTATCTCCAAAAACCAAAACGAAAGTGTAGCATTTTTACCAAAAACAAGGAACTTGGAACAACGTGTTCAGCTACGAGCTTTTACGAAATTCGGCAATAAAGAATCCATCCATGCCATCGCGACGCGGCCACGTTCTCGCAAATCCGTCTGCCGTTTTATACCGTGCGGCAACTTTCGGCTGCGACAGGGAAAAACTCGGGTTATTACCCAGAAAATCATTCGCAATCGCTTCATTCTCTTCCTTTTCCAAAGAGCAAGTCGAATAAACGAGAGATCCGCCGCGTTTCACAAGCTTGGATGCATTTTTCAGGATGGAACGTTGTTTTGCGTATAACTTAGGAAAATCATCTGCGGTAAGAAAGTATCTTATCTCGGGGTTATGACGTATGGTCCCGGTGCCTGAGCACGGAGCGTCAACGAAAACAACATCAAACGCTTCGTCCTCAAACGGCAATTGAGCAGTCGCGTCATATTGAACAACGTTTACAAATTCGACGCCCTGCCTCGCGCAATTCTCCCGTAAATACGCAACCCGCGGCCAATGCAGATCTCCGGCCACAGCCAGGTTACTACTTGCCCCAAATCTTTGAGCGATCAGGCCGGTCTTGCCTCCGGGAGCCGCGCAGACATCTAAAAACTGACCCGATGCCGGGATCTCAACCGCGTGAGCCGCCATTTGCGAAGCCTCATCCTGAAAATAGATCGCGCGATTTTCCTCAAGCTCACGCAATTCAATATTGGATCTGTTGGCCGTAAAACAGCCATCGACGAAGTCGGATCGCCGCCAATTTGAGCTGACTGTAGGATCAATATCTTCAAATGGCCGCGTCAATCTAAAGGCGGGTTTAGGCATCTCATTATTTGCCGCGGCCAGAAGTTCAGTCTCGCCAATCCCGAATTCGCCTATCCATTTTTCGACCAGCCACCGAGGGTGTGATGTTTCGACGGAGATGCGTTCGGCCTCGTCAATATATTGAAAAACGGGCCTTTCGCGGGTAGCACGGCGTAAAACGGCGTTAACGAATCCCTTCGCAGACGTTTTTTTCGCCCGCTGGACCAAACCCACGCTTTCATTGATAGCCGAGTAATCGGGGACGCGTTCGAGAAAGAGAAGCTGGTAGAGTCCAATCCGGATCGCGACACGCACGGCTGCGTCAAGCTTTTTGCCTCCGGCAAATTGAGCGATCACGCGATCGAGATACATCTGGCGCCGAAGCGAACCAAGCGTTATTTCGTGACAGAGTCCACCATCCGCCGTCGAAAGCGACTCCTCATAAAGCGGCAACAGAGTGGACGAAAATGATTTTTCGTTTTCTATCCGCAGCAGAACGTCAAAAGCGGCGGTACGCGCCGGCGAGATGTTCATTTTGAAACCTTGTACGGCGGCTTTTTGGCGTTTGCGTGTCGTTGGGAATAGTCGGGGCCGGAACCCTTGGTCAGTTTTTCATTGACGGTCGTTCGTTCGTCGAAAACAAAACACTCGCCTTCCCACAGCAGCTCTTCGGCGGGAATCTCTTCAAGATATTTCAAAATACCGCCCTCGAGCTGATAAACCTCGTCAAAGCCGAGCTGCTTCATATACGGCGCAAATTTTTCGCATCTGATGCCGCCGGTGCAAAACATCGCGACTCGTTTGTGTTTCGCGGGATCAAGATTTTCGATGACAAACATAGGCAGCTCGCTAAATTTTGCAATATTGGGGTTTACCGCCCCGCGAAACGTGCCTGTTTGGTATTCGTAATCGTTCCGCGCGTCGAGGACAAGCGTTTCGGGATCGGAAATAATGGCGTTCCATTCATGCGGTTTTATATGAGTTCCGCTGCCGAGAGAAATATCAACTGCTTGCTTGAGCGTGACGATCTCAGGCTTGATCTTGACGTCGATCTTGCGAAAGGGGGCGGCAGAATGAAACGACGATTTATGGGCTACTTTGGTTTCCAGTATTTCCTCCAAACGTCCAATAAATAAGGAAATATTTTCTTCCCGGCCGCAGACCATTCCGTTATACCCCTCGGCGGCGATAATTATCGTGCCCCTGACATCGAGATCGATCAACGACGCTCTGAGCGCGGCTCTGGACCTGTCGAGATCGCCCACGGCAAGCATGTCCTTAAACTCGTAGAACGAGATTATGTGAATTTGATCTTCGCCTTCCATTATTTTGTTAGCCGCCAAAAACGTCGCCGACCGCAAGTTTGACACCGTTCAGGAAATCACGCGCTGGCATTCGCCGCTTCCCCTCTGGCTGGAGTTCCTCGATCCTCAAAATCGTGTTGTCACCACAGCCGATCATCAGGTCATCGCCTTTGGCAAGAAGCACTTCACTGGGCCTCCCGACGTGAATGTCGTGCTCGATAGTCGGAAAGGCTTTCCATATCGTCAATCTTGAGCCGCCATTCAACGTAAACGCTGTCGGAAAAGGCTGAAAGCCCCTGACGCGGTCGGAAATAGCTTTTGCCGTCATATTCCAATCGATCAAACCGTCTTCCCGCCTCATTAACGGAGCAAGCGACGCATTTGCGTGATCTTGTACTTTTGGTTCGATGTCCCGCAAATTGGTAACCGTTTCCGATAAAAGATCGGCTCCCAGGCCCGACAGCCGATCAATCAAGTCTATCGCGGTGTCGTCCGCATGGATCTTTGTTGTTCGCTGAAGCAAGATCGGGCCGGTGTCCAGTCCGGCATCCATTTGCATAGTCGTTACGCCGGTTTCGCTCTCGCCGTTAACTATCGCCCAATTGACCGGCGCCGCACCTTTATATTTTGGGAGCAGCGAAAAATGTACGTTTATCGCTCCATTTGGGAACGCCTCCAGAAAAGGCTCCGGCAGGATGCGGCCGTATGCGACCACGACCGCCGCATCGGCCTCGAAAGATCGAAATTCATCTAACGCCTCGGGAGTACGGATCTTTAGCGGCTGCAAAACCGGTATATTATTTTCGAGCGCAAATTCCTTGACCGGCGAATAAATGATCTTATTGCCACGCCCGGACGGCCTATCCGGCTGCGTGTAAGTCGCCGCGACATCGTGTCCGTCACTCAACAATCTTCCTAACGAGGGAACGGCTGCTTTCGGCGTTCCCATAAAAACAATTCTCATTTCCGGCCCAATCGCAACGCATCCGCCATCACGTAAAATATCCAGTTTTCTTCCATCGAACCGCGGATCAGGTGCGCATTTACGCCGGTGGCAAATATCGCAACATCCTCACCGCCATGGGTCTCGTCACCGAGCGGAATGATTGCCTCCTGCATATAATTAGGATCGGCCGTATCGATCTTGGTCAGGTCGGGACGGCCCTTTGTTATGCCTTTAAAGGTCTTTGCTTCTTCGGGATAGATCTTTGGGCCTTGCGGCTGATCGCCTGACGCTCCGGTATAGCCCCGGCCCGCCGCATAATTGAGGGTGGTGTAGGGCAGGCCGAGCTTGTCACGTTTGTAGTCAGGTTCGAGATTCCCATCGGGACCGATCTCACGCACGAGACCAAGAATGTTGTTGCCGCGAGATGGATAGCCCATCATCGTGAGCGTATGGCTGTGATCCGCCGTCACGATTATCAAAGTTTGGTCCAAATTGACCCTGCCGACGGCAGCCCGTACGGCATTTGAAAGTTCGACTGTATCCTGTAGAGACCTGTACGCATTGCCATAATGGTGTGCCTGATCGATACGACCACCTTCAACCATAAGGAAATAGCCTTTTTTGTTCTGAGATAACATATCGATCGCCTTCGTAGTCATATCGGTAAGCGACGGTTCATCTAAATTCTTGGTTGAACGGTCCTTGTCAAACTCCATATGCGTTGTGTCGAACAATCCCAACAAATGTTTTGTCTTACTCGGGTCGATTGCGGCCAACTGCTGCTTATTCCAGACGTAGCCCGAATCCGGATGCTTTGCAACCCATTCCTTTGTCAGATCGCGGCCATCGAGACGCTCGCCCTGTTTCCCAGAAATTTGCGGGTCATTAACGCCTTTTGGCATAAATTTCTGCCGCCCGCCGCCCAGCGCGACCTCAAGGCCGTTGCCATACGGAAATTCAATCAATTGACGGGCAATGTCGGGAAACTTAGCTTCATAGGCGTCCTTTTTCCGGTCGAAAATGTCTTTGTCGGATTCCCAATCACGGTCGGCGGTATGTGCATAGCACGCCGCCGGTGTAGCGTGCGTTAATCGCGTCGTCGTAACGACGCCGGTCGATTTCCCGGCCTCTTCGGCCATTTCAAGCAACGATTTCGTTTCGTTTCCCTTTACGGTGTGGTAATCGGCGTGAACAATATTTTGATTAACCGACAAAACGCCTTCATCGGTTTTGACGCCCGTCATTATCGCGCTCATCGTCGGGGCGGAATCGGACGTCTGCTGATTAACACTATAGGTTTTAGAAAGAGCGGAAAACGGGAATTCTTCAAAACTAAGTCGATTTTCCTCACCGCTTTCTCCACGCTGCTGGCCCTCAAAGATCCGGGCTGCGGTCAGCGTGGTAACCCCCATTCCGTCACCTATGAAAAGAATTACATTCTTCGCTTTTCCATTTCGTATTTTCTGCTTTTTGGCGCTCTCTAGAGCGTTCCATCCATCGCGACTCCAGGTTTCCGCCGATTCCGTCCGCTTTACGGGAAACGGTTGTTGGACAACCTGCGGAAACGACGAAACGACAAATATCAACAGTGTGAACGACACAAAAAATCTTAAGGCAATATTTTTCATGATTCTTATTATGGACGCTTATTATGAAAAAAGTGTTAAGCCCAATTATGAACTTAACACTTGATCCCGGT
>JAYVDQ010000282.1:0-3932 GCA_043749325.1 Chloracidobacterium sp.
CGGGGGCGGTTCGCAGAGCCTAGCGGCGACGGCGGAATTGAAGGAATTGGCCGCGATCCTTCGCTCGGATTCGGGCGTGAATACGGTTTTTGCTCTCGATATCGATGGCGAGGGTGTTCACGAAGTTATTTTCCAGGATCGTCAGATTCACCCGGTCCATAGCCGTTTGATCCATGCTGACCTTCGCCGCTTTGCAAAGGGCGAGAAGATCGAAATGACCGTTCCGATCCATCTCATTGGAGAACCGGAGAGTTTGAAAGAAGAGGGGGCTGTTCTTTCGCAGGCGATGCGTGAGATCAAGGTGCTTTGCGAACCGGCAAAAACTCCCGATTCGATCGATGTCAATATTTCAGAACTCACGGCGGATCATGCGATCCATGTTTCTGATCTAAAGGTCGCGGAGGGCATCGAGATACACGACGCCCCAGACACTGTTATTGCGTCGATCGTCATCGTTCAGGAAGTCGTTCTCGAACCGCAGGTCGAGGCGGGAACTGAACCGGAAGTTGTCGGTGAAGAGCCTGCTGCTGAACCTGAAGGTGGCGAATAGATCTATCGTTTTGAGTTCCAACTTTTTTAGTTGGCTCTCGCTAAAAGAATGCCAACCGAAGTTGGAACTCAAAACTGGTTGATCGTGGGGCTCGGCAATCCGGGTCCGGAATACGCCAAGACGCGGCACAATCTCGGATTTATGCTCGTCGATCTGCTTGCGGAGCAGTTGCAGACGCAAGTCAAACGCGACGAATGCCGTTCATTGATCGGGCGGGGCATTATTGATAATCAAACCGTTGAGCTGGCCAAGCCTCAGACGTTCATGAATCTGAGCGGCGAGGCGGTTAGCTGCTTGTTGGTAAAGGAAAACCGGTCGGCGGAAAAGCTGATCGTTATTTCGGATGATCTGGCGCTGCCCTTTGGCACGATCCGCATACGGCCGCAGGGCAGTCACGGCGGGCAGAATGGGCTGAGATCAATCATCGATTGTTTGAAAACACAGGAATTTATCCGATTGCGGATAGGAATTCAGCCGGAACATCCTGTAACGGATGCGAGCCGGTTCGTTTTGGAGAATTTTGCCAAGGGCGATTCTAAAACGCTTGAAAATGTATTGGACGAATCCGCCGACGCCGTGCGGACCATTATTATCGACGGGGTCGACGCGGCGATGGCGAGGTTTAATTAGAGAATAGTGAAAAGTGAATAGTTAAGAGTGAAAAGTAATTAAAAGAGTAGTTAACGCTGGAAACGGTTTTTGACTATTCACTTTTAACTATTCACTGCGACCAAAGGGAGCAAATATGGCAAATAGAACATCCGAGGTTATGTATATCGTTAATCCGGAAACGGACGCCGATAAGATCGAAAAATTGAACGACGCCGTCGGGAAATTGATAGAAAAAGAAGGCGGTATGGTTGTTCGCATGGACGACGTTGGAATGAGAAATCTGGCGTATCCGATACAGAAAAAGCACGAGGGCCACTATGTGCTCTTTGAGATTGACGGAACCGGCCAGGAGATCATGGAGCTCGAACGCCGCATGCGCGTCAACGATCTGATCATGCGATACATCACCGTTCGCGTTGACGAAGACCGCAAGACTGCGACCAAGCTGCGTACCAAACGCGAAGCTCGCGCCGCAAAACGTGCCTCATTCCGCCCGACGGCAGAAACAACAGAGGCGGAGGCCGAGGCTTAATAGCTACGGACACAGGAGAAAGTTATGGCAGAAAATGATTTGGATTTTGTAGATGACCGTGGAGGTCTCGGAGTTGGCGAAGACGTTATCGGCGATCGCCCGCGTCGTTACCAGCGTCGCCGGCCGCGTAATATCGTCCCCGACTATGTCGACTGGAAGGACGTCGATCTTTTGAGGCAATTCGTGCCGGAACGCGGTAAGATCATGCCGCGCCGCATCTCAGGCATTACGGCCAAGGACCAGCGCCGCATCGCCAAGGCGATCAAGCGTGCGCGTTCGATGGCAATGCTGCCGTTCGTCGCGGATTAGCAGGATGAGTTCCAAGTTTAAGGTTCCAAGTTCCAAGTTAAAAGGAGCTTCTACGTAGAACCTCTGAAGTTGGGACGTTAACCTGAACTTGGAACTTGGAACTTGGAACTAAAACATCATGGCAAACACTACTATTTTATTACGCGAAGATATCGAGCATGTCGGCGGACGCGGTGAGATCGTCAAGGTCAAGGCCGGTTACGCCCGCAATTACCTGCTGCCGCAGGGATTTGCGTCGCTCGCAACTAAGGGCAATGTCAAACAGATCGAGCAGGAACGCTCAGCATTGCTGAAAAAAGCAGCTATCGAGCGTGCAACCGCCGAAGCTCAGCACGAGCAGATGGCGAGTATCGCTCTGACGTTCGAACGCAAATCCGGCGAGCAGGGAACTCTCTTCGGTTCGGTCACGTCGATGGACATTGCCGACGCTCTCAAAGCCAAAGGCTACGAAATCGACCGCCGCAAGATCGTCCTCAAAGACGCGATCAAGGAAACCGGCGAATACACCGTCAACGTTAAGCTGCACCGCGACGTAACGCTTGCCGTACCCGTAACCGTCACCGCCGAAGGCGGCGAAATGCCGGTCAAGGAAGAGCGAAAAGCCAAAGCCGAACCCGTTAAAGTGGAAGCTCCCGTCGAGGAAATACCAGCACCAGTGGCGGAAGAAACTCCGGCTGAAGAGGCCGTTGCCGACGAAACTACCGCAGCCGAAGAACCGACAGAAGAAGAAGCGGCATAGCTTGTTCTGAATTCATAGCCGCCAACGGCGACGAAAACATTAAAGCCTGGGGTTGAGCGAAAGCGATACCCTGGGTTTTTGTTTGCGAATCGATAACAAATCTGATAATTTCTCGTTATGCTGGCTAGATTGCCAATTTATCACGAAGTGTTTGTAAAAGATGGAGTTTTGACGAAAGAAACTGCCGACGATTACGATATTGCGATCAATCGCCTGATGGAGCGGGGAAGGAGCGAAGGCGTAATTCCCGTTGCAATCTTTGACGAGGAGAAAAACATTATTTACTATGCGACGGCAGTTGATGGTTCAGGATTCAGTCCAAGTGTAATTTCTGAAATGTGTGGCCTACAGCCATATCACAACTTCGCGTCGACCGCACGGATTCCAGTTGGAATAGACTATCCTTAGCGTCCGCTAATCAGGTTTACCAATAATGAAAAGTTCTTTATTGATAACTACTGTTCTGCTTGTTGCCACGATTGGATCAACTCTTGCAGCTCCGGGCGATCTCGACGTAACATTCGACACTGACGGCAAAGTCAATACGCCGATCGGGAATGGTGACGATATTGCTCGGGCCGTCGCGATTCAGGCGGATGGTAAAATTGTGGTAGCCGGTTATAGTCGCGGCACAAATTACGATTTTGCAATCGTTAGATATAAGATCGACGGCTCGCTCGACAATTCGTTTGACATTGACGGAAAGGTGACAACGTCCGTTGGTACGGGTAGCAGCTTTGCTCTAGCGGTTGCAATTCAACCCGATGGCAAGATAGTTGAGGCCGGTAGCAGTTCCAACGGTGTAAACGAGGACTTTGCACTCGTGAGATACAACTCGGATGGTTCATTGGATACCTCGTTCGGTGCTAACGGTAAAGTAACGACTCCAATAGGTAGTGGGGCCGATAATGCGTTTGCAGTCGCCATTCAGTCGGATGGTAAAATTGTCGCGGCTGGTTCTACCTTTGGGCCGACCTACGACTTTGCTCTTGTTCGATATAATTCTGATGGATCATTAGACACAACATTTGACGCTGACGGCAAGGTCACGACCCCGATCGGCAGCGGCGACGACACAGCGTATAGCATCGCCATTCAACCGGACGGAAAGATTATAGCCGCTGGTTTTAGCTTCAACGGTACAAATAATGACTTCGCGGTCGTGAGGTACAACGTAAATGGATCTCTCG
>JAYVDQ010000283.1:0-5716 GCA_043749325.1 Chloracidobacterium sp.
CGTTCAACCGGCTCAACGACGATTCTGACAAAACTATGCGCTTTTCTACATCTCGTTTTATCACGACTCAATTCGCTTCCGGTTTGCAGCGGTCGCTTATTTTTATTGTTCTCGTCTCTTTATTCGCTTCACAAGTTCCGCGCATCGCGGCTTACAACTCTGCAAGGTCACTTTTAACCCCAACCGTAACGCAAGCTTATGTGTCCGATGCCCAATCTCAAGTTGCGCCGGGGGTTGTCCATAATCAAGGTTCAATAATAACCGATACAGCCGGAAAGCAGGCGGTGCATCTTCTCGAGATTGATACTAATAATCCGGTGATCTCCCTTGAATCCTCTATCTCTAATGACCGGGTAGCCGGACTTGAAACCACGACGTCTCAAGCGCAGCGCAAAAGCACCGAGGGGCATCGCGCGGTCGCCGCCATCAACGGAGACTTTTGGGGCGAGCGCCAAGCTCCGATTGGTCTGCATATTCAGGACGGCGAACTTATCACCTCACCGCTGGCTGCCCGTCCGACGTTCGGCGTCGAGGCGGACGGCGATCCCATCATCGGCGCTCCCGCGTTCACGGGCAGAGCAACCAACACGCGCAATGGCGCCGCGCATGCAGTCGCGCGGGTCAACCAGGCTCGCGCCGCCGGGCAACTGGTCGTCTACACGTCCCGCTTCGATACCAGCACGCGAACTGACGCTTCGGGCACGGAGGTCGTGCTTTCCGGCGTTGCCCTGCCGATCAAAGCGAATGGCACGTACAACGGCACTGTCAGCCAGGTTCGGACTGGGAGCGGTGATACGCCAATTGGCGCTGGCGATGTCGTTCTCTCCGGCAGCGGAACGGCAGCGAGCTTTCTCACAGCGCTTTCACCGGGCGACCGGGTGGATTTCGTTCTCTCGATCAGTGCAGGCTGGGGGAACGTAACGAATGCTGTGGGCGGCGGTCAATATATCATTCGTAACGGAGCCGTCAGCGTGAATCCCGAACCCGGTTTTTCCGATGTTACCCATCCTCGAACCGCAATCGGAATCACCGCCGGAGGAAAAGTCGTATTGGCGACGGTGGACGGTCGCCAGCCCGGTTATAGTGTCGGAGTGAGGCTTGACGAACTCGGCGAATTACTGCTTTCTCGCGGAGCGGTGACGGCGATCAACCTCGACGGAGGAGGTTCGACGACGATGGCTGTGCGGCGACCAGGTGACAGAGACGTGACTGCGGTCAACCGCGGCTCGGACGGTTTTGAACGGGCGGTCAGCAACAGCCTTTTGGTCATCAGTTCCGCGCCGACCGGAACGCTTGCGATTGTCAATGTCTTTCCGTCCGATGCTGTCGTATTGAAGGGAAGCCATGTCGATTACACAGTCAAGGGGCAAGATTTCGCATACAACCCGGTAGCGGTCGAGACTAATAGAATCAACTGGTCAGTCGGCGGACCGGCAGCATCCGTCGATGCAGCGGGTCGCCTGACGGCAATTACATCAGGGCCAGCGAGGGTTTCCGCCGCCATCGGTAACGTTTCGGGCAGCAACGGAGTGAGGGTCGTTAACGCGCTGTCAGCAATCGAGGTTCAGCCAAACCCCGCCATCGTTCCTCTCGGAGGCACACAAGCATTCACAGTCCTCGGTAGAACCTGCCGACAATATTTTCCGCTCCTTTGTATAAAGTTTGGCAATAGAACGGACGTGCGCGTTGACGCCGCTAATGTGGCGTGGAGCGTTGTCGGGGCAATCGGCACCATTGACCGGAACGGGGTTTTGAGTGCCGCCGCAACGCCGGGCGCCGGGAGCGTAATCGCATCGGCTGGCGGTGCAGCCGGAAGCATCCGGGTTGATGTGGGCGGTCGTGCGCCTGAACTCCTGGAAGACTTTGAAGATATTAGTGACATGACGATTTCAGCCGTTCGAGCCACAGCTTCCTTAACGAGCGCGATGCGTCCTGACCCGGTGCGCTTTGGAACCCGTTCGGCGCGTTTTGGCTATAACTTCACTATGAGTGAGCCTGGTACGTCCGCCGCTTACGCGGTTCATTCGCCGCTCCGGGAAATTGACGCTCGCCCGACGCGAATCGGCATCTGGGTTTACGGTGACGGCAGCCGTCACTGGCTGCGCGGCAATTATCGTGATGGTAGTAACGTTCAAAAGACGATTGACTTTACGTTATCGCCGACGCCGGCACCAATCACCTCCCAAGATTGCAAACAGCGTCGAAACGGCATTGATTGGGTTGGCTGGCGCTATCTGGAAGCGCCAATTCCGATTGATGCCGTGCTGCCGTTAAAATGGGAAAGAGTTTACATCGTCGAAACGAGCGATATGTGCGATGATGCCTCGGCGATTTACCTTGACAATTTGCGTGCCGTGTACAGTGATACCGGGGAAGATCTCATCGGACCTGCGGTGAGCGATCTTACGCCGGAGCCGGGCTTGATTGTTTCCCAATCAAAGCCTGCAATCGGCGGTACGGTGCGCGATAATCCGGGCGGCACCGGTGTGGCACCCGACTCGATTCGACTGCTCATTAACGGTGTCCAAGTGCCAGCCAACTACGATTCATTGAGCGGGCAAGTGCGTTACACTCCTGTTACTCCATTACCAGATGGACAGTATCGCATTCGATTGGAAGCCACCGACCAGGCTGGCAATCCGACACAACCGTTTGGTGAATGGAGCTTTGTCGTCCGTCAAAACAACAATGCTGGCAGATGATGTTATGAAGTAAATATCTCTAACAGTAGACTTAACTCATACCCCGGTACGCTTACGATCGTCTGTGCGTTTCCTGTTTACACCCTGTAGAGTTCGATCCGAGCCATCCAGGCTCACTGAGGGGCGCTGTAGAGCATCTTAAGAGCATTCCTGATGCTCAGTTTGTATGTTTTGCTTGTCGAGGTGACGGTTAGGGCCGGACCGTACAGACTGCGAGCGCCCGCATCTCTCAAGCTATCGGAGATCGTGGCGTTCACGGCTGGAGAGATTTGGGAAGATCTGGACCGGCAAGTCGATGAGCAGATCAGTTATTTCGAGAACCGTCATCGGGGAAATTGGGTCCAGTAGGATCAAGGATAATGGCAGAGTGGTATTTGCCCCAAAAGTACAGCTTGTGGTCTGCGCACAGCACTGACTCCACTTGCGGTTTCCCGTCACATTTTCCAACGACGCAAAGCCCGTCTCGCCTTCGTTGATCGTACTTGGCTTTTGTCTCGCAGCGTGTGCTCTGTTGTGCCGAGCGCAACGGCTCATGGGTTTGCCGCGCCCGTTTAGCTCGGCGGGCTCGCGACACCGGACGCAAAGTCCCTTCTGTCGATGAGAATCCCGCCATGCCTTGTTATATGCGGCGAGGTCAGCAGTCTTTTTCACGCGAGACAATCCTGTATCGGTGCGGTCAGGAAAAGTGCTTTTCACAACGTCCCGGGGGACTTTTTGGGGGACTTACAAGAACGGGCATTTCAGGGATAACGTGAAATGCCCGTAAATATTGGCTCCGCAGGTAAGACTCGAACTTACAACCCTTCGGTTAACAGCCGCTTACCTCTTGTAACATACGATAACATAGGTTATCAAACGAAAGTTCATAAGTGGTCATAACCTTATGTTGCCCCTTGATTTAGGACCCTTTTCAGTCGTTTTCTGTATCATGCGATATCATAGATTATCATCGTAGTCATAGATAACTTCCTAGATAACCAATAAACAAATCGGCAGGGCATTTATGTGAGTTCGACGTAACTTAGACGAACACGGTTATGATTGCCGGGAGACGTGGTCGCTGAATGGGTTGCTTATTCGATATCAAATCGTAATTGAAGCCCATCTAATCCCGTTATCACAGAGAGCTTAACTTTACCCCGTTTTGGACGACTTTTAGAAATAGAAATGATGTTTGACGCGCGCAGCGTTCTACATCACTTGCGGTACTGATTTTGAATATTTCTTCAGTGAACACCGATTCGATCAAACGGCAAGTTACCGATCGTGTATTTTTGCCAGTCCTTGTAATCGAAGTGCCACCATTCTGCCTCGTACACCGTGAACCCCTCGGCCTCCATCGAATCCCGCAACAATTGACGATGCCAGCGTTGCAGTGAAGTGCCGCCGGGGTAATTCGGGTACGACCGGTCGGTCGTCTCGTCGTAGGTGCTTACCATTTCAACCGGCTTACCCGTTTTTAGGTAATAGAGGGTCAGGTCGACCGCAGCTCCTCGATTATGGCGCGAGCCTTTGGACGGGTCGGCGACAAATATCTTCTTATCGTCCGGCGTTGCGTCCCAGAATACTTTAGTGACATACCAGGGCCGGTAGGCGTCGTGAACAAGCAAACCGTAACCAAGTTCTTTGAGTTTGTGATTAACATGGTCGAGCGATTCGGCCGCCGGCCGCTGCATAAACGCCCGTGCTTCGGAATAAAAGACCGTGCCGAACAAATTATTGGTGGTCGCGTAGCGTATATCGAGTTTGATGGTTGGAATGCGTTTCTTCAGTTCCACCAGATCCGTTGTGCGAAACTCTCCGCTCTCTTTCGGCGGCTCCGCTGCCCGGGCCTCTTTTAGCAGTTCCTTTACGGGCCGCAGCGGCTCGACATGAAGTTGCGGCGCCCCGCCTTCGGGTTCGACCTGCCGACGCGTGTATTCGGCGTTCTCTATCTTAGCAAGTGTCGCTCGCCCCTTAGGGTCCCGCGAAAAAACGATGAGTTGGGCGACATGTGCCCCTTGCGAAGGAAACTTAAAAGTATTTTTTGAAATTTCTTCAAGACATTCGATATTTGAGCCTTTAAACAGAGCACACAGACTCTTGTCCTTTTCCAGGATATATAGGATGCCCGTATCCGGACCGTACTCACCTATTAGCCCACGCCAACGCGCGGGAGCGGCTGCTGGTTTCGCTTGTCCCGGGACGAATGTCGGCTGCCAATTGCGATTTGGAGCTTGGTCTCGGACGACGGGAACCGCGTTCGCCGGGCACAATGGGGCAAACGAAATGAGTCCAATGAGTACCGTTTGTTTAAGAAGATCCCTCATGTCTATTCCCTCTTTCACCCGCCTTCCGATGATGCGGCCCCTAAGTATAAGCGAATGGTTTCCTTCCTGACACTAAGCTCTTCGATCTTTACCTCATTAACCGCATAACCGATGCCCGGACCTGTCGGAGCGTTGATCGTGCCCTCACTACTTACTGTTACCGGTGGCTCTATTATGTCCTCTTCCCAATACCTAGCCGACGCGGAGACATCGCCGGGCAGGGTAAAGCCCGGCAGAGTCGACATTGCGATATTGTGAGCCCGCCCGATGCCGGATTCGAGCATTCCGCCGCACCAAACAGGAACGCCATTCTCTGCCGCAAAACTCTGGATCGCCTTTGCCTCGGAGTGTCCGCCGACACGCCCCAATTTGATATTAATGATCCTGCACGATCCGAGTTCGAGAGCATGTTGAGCGTCCCTAAATGACGTAATTGATTCATCGAGGCAAATGGATGTTTTTAGACGCTTTTGCAGTTTTGCGTGGTCGACCAGATCACCGGCGGCGAGTGGCTGTTCGATCATAAGCAGTCCGAATTCATCCAGCTGCTCGAAAACGTAAGTGTCGCGGTCCAGCCGGTACGCGGAGTTTGCGTCGACCGATAGCATGATGTCGGGAAAATTGGAACGGATAATTTTAACCAGATCGATGTCCTGACCGGGTTTGATCTTGAGTTTGATCCTTTGATACCCGCTCCGTACCTCA
>JAYVDQ010000284.1:0-2633 GCA_043749325.1 Chloracidobacterium sp.
GAGTTTGCACGAAGCGACACTTCTGCTGGAAAAATCGGTGCAAAAAGATCCCGGCTTTGCTTTGGGCCACGCCGCACTCGCCGACGCATACGCCTTTGACTACACGAATTGGAAAAAGACAGAGGATGAAGCAAACATTTCGATCAGGCTCGATCCGTCGTTAGGCGAGCCGCATGCCTCGCTTGGCTTTGTCAAAATGTTTTGGCAGGGGGATCTGACTGCGGCGGAGAACGAATTCAAACAAGCCATCGATTTAAGCCCTGACTACGCGACCGGACATCAGTGGTTTGCCGCAAACCTGGCCGCTACCGGACACGGCGATGCCGCGCTTAGCGAGATCAGACAGGCGATGGAACTGGAGCCATCGTCTGTCGCAATACACGCGGATCAGTGCCAGATGCTTTATTTTGCCCGGCGAAACGATGAAGCATTGACAGAATGCAGGAAAACACTGGAAATCGACCCGCAATTTCTCCCCGCGCAAGCCAACCTTTACGAAATTTATTGTGTCTTAGGAATGAACGACGAAGCCGTAAATAAATTCTTCGAAAACAAGATATTGACCAACGGCGAGATGCTGCCCACGGTGGCGAACAGTCTGAGGCGGGCCTACACTGAGGGTGGAATTAAAGGATTCCGTACTGAGCAATTAAAATTTTTTGTGCGTTCCAACCCGAACTATTACCGGCTGGCACAGACCTACGCGAGATTGGGTGATGTCGATTGGACATTTGAGGCTCTTCTGACCTCTTATGAAAAGAAAGAATTCGACTTTGTATTTGTTTACGCCGACCCAGTTTTCGCTCATCTGCATTTAGACCCACGGATGTTTGACCTACAGCGGAAATTCCTAAAAATGGCCAAGCAGTAATTTGCCCTATTCTTAGATTGGTTTATTAATTCAATGAAGGAAATGAAGGAAACACCGTCTGCTGAATTCGCGGCAGAAGAAAAACGCGTCGAGGCCCAAAGCGCGACGTTCAAAAAGGAGCTCGGCCTTAGCGATCTGGTTCTGACACAGATACTCTTTATCGTCGGTTTGCCATGGGTCGGCGTCGCGGCAAAGCAGGGGCCCTCGCACGTCGTATTGTGGCTGGCGGCGATCCTGCTGTTCTACATACCGTCGGCGGTCGTCGTCATTTATCTGAACCGGGCGATGCCGCTCGAGGGCGGCCTGTACCAATGGGCAAAGCTCGGTTTCAACGACCTGGTTGGCTTTATGGTCGCCTGGAACCTGTGGCTTTTTGCGATATTGAATACGTCGGAGATCGGACTGCAATTGACCCAATATATCAGCTACATCGTCGGCCCCGACGGTGACTGGCTCAACTCAAGCCCCTGGTTTATCGGGGCGACGAATATCGTGGTAATCGGCGTTTTGGTTATCATCACGATCATCGGCCTCGGCGTCGGGAAATGGGTGCATAAGGCCGGCGGCATTCTGATGATCGCGATATTTGCCGCGATCCTGATCCTGCCGCTCCTCAACTGGGCGCGCGGGACGATCACCGAATATCATCCGATAACATTTGAGTTGCCGGTCATGTCACTACTTACATTCAATCTGCTCGGCAAGATGGGATTCGGAGCACTCGGCGGCTTTGAATATGTCGCCATCCATGCGGGCGAAGCTCGTGATCCAGGCCGCTCGATAGGCCGTTCGGTGATGGTTGCGGCCCCAATCATTGCCCTAATGTTCATCCTCGGCACGAGTTCGGTGCTCGCCCTGATCCCGCAGGACCAGATAGATCTGATCGCTCCGATACCGCAGATACTTAGCGCTGGCTTTGGCCCGCTCGGGCTTGTCGCAGGGATCGCCGGCGCGACGATATTTGCTTTGACGTCAATAAGGATCGCCCAGGCGAGCGTCCAGTTTGGCGGCAACACGCGTCTGCCGATGGTTGCGGGCTGGGACAATCTGCTCCCTGCGTGGTTTACAAAGCTCCATGAACGCTATCGTACACCCGTGAATTCGATCCTCTTTGTCGGAGCCGTCACGCTTTTTATGGGAATTGTCGGTCTGATCGGTGTGGGTAAACAAGAGGCTTTTCAGCTCCTCTGGAATGCATCTGGCGTGTTTTATGCGCTCACCTATCTTGTGATGTTTGCAATCCCGATAATCGGCCTCAGGGCAGCCGGTGTAAAGGCCCCTATTTGGCTCAAGATCGCTGCCTTCGGCGGCTTTGCAATGACGCTGCTCTACGTCGGCCTCTCGATCGTGCCGATCGTAAAGGTCGAGAGCCAACTCGCATTCGCGTTGAAGATCGGTGGGCTGATCATCGTGACCAATCTGATCGGACTTGGTTTTTATTTCGCGGCCAAACGGAGAAATGCAGAACCACCTGCGTAAGCGGGTGGTTTCCAGCTATCTAATATCCAAAATTTAAATGGTGGAGGCGGCGGGAATCGAACCCGCATCCAAAGGTTGCGACCAGTGAAATCTACACGTTTAGTCGAGTTCACTTAATTTTCGCCTGTCACAAGCAGATGAACCGACAAGACCTTGCGACGAGCTAACCTGACTAACTTTGAGTCCCGTTCGCAGGTGGTGAACGGGCCCGAGCCTGAACTGAGTTATGCCAAGTAGGGTCGCATCAGGCGGACTTCCCCGTTGACATTGCTGTAGCTAAAGT
>JAYVDQ010000285.1:0-3974 GCA_043749325.1 Chloracidobacterium sp.
AGCAGTTTCCATCCCTCATGCTACGATCTTCTACCACTCGCCTCTAAAAGCGGACACTTCACCTGCTATCTAAACCGGACATATCATATGCTAGCTACAACGATATCTACTTCTAATTGAAAGAATCTTCGTTTGAGC
This sequence comes from Chloracidobacterium sp., assembly GCA_043749325.1. GTDB lineage: Bacteria > Acidobacteriota > Blastocatellia > Pyrinomonadales > Pyrinomonadaceae > OLB17. Next base: position 139 of record JAYVDQ010000285.1, read on the forward strand.
GTACAATGCCGTCAACAATACAATAGATATGTGTGCGTGTCCTTTAGTGAGCCTAAAAATTCACTAAAACTTTACTAAAGCCTTATGAAGGGACAACCCAAGGTCTCATACGATTTCGGTGAATACCGGCTGATCCCGGCGGAGCGAATGTTGTTGAAAAACGGCTGCCCCGTTCAGCTTGGGTCAAAGGCTTTCGACATTCTGGTCGTACTCGTCGAAAACGCGGGCGAACTGGTTGACAACAAAAACATGTTGGAGATGGTCTGGCCGGACAGTAATGTCGAAGAGGCAAATATCCATGTACAAATATCGTCCCTACGGAAAGCACTAGAGGAGACCACGAACGGAAAGGGCATCGAGACCATACCCAGAATCGGTTATAGATTTATTAGTGAAGTTAGGACGATCAACGGTTCTCCATTACAGCCGAAGCCCGCCGGAAATCATGTCGGGCAGTCGCCGGAAACAGGGGCCGATGCGGCTGCTTCGATCCCTGTACCATCGCGTAACAAGTCGGTCGCCGTGGTCATTTTGGTTTTGGCGATTGTCGCCACAGGGACTGCATTGATCGGTTTCCGCCAATTCCTTAAACGGCCCGCTCCGCCTTTTGACAGGGTCACGATCTCCAAGATCACCAACACGGGAAAGGAGTTGATGTCGGCTATCTCACCTGACGGCACAAATCTGGCCTACATTCACGCCGAGAACGGTAAGGAGAGCATCTGGCTTAGGAACATTCCGAGCGGAGCCGAAAAGAAACTGCTCGAACCTAGTGAATCTGAAATAGAAAGTCTGGTATTCTCACCATCGGGCGATTCGATCTATTTTTCCAAATCCGAGCGGAACGATCGGGCTGCCGTCTTCGAGCTTTCGATCCTGGACGGTACCCCTAAAAAGGTGATAGATAATGTGCAAGGCCGCGTCACTTTCTCACCAGACGCCAGTCAAGTGGCATTTATTCGCGTAGATTCTGTAAACAGCAGCTGGGACGTTATTATAGGAAACGCTTCGGGCGGAGGCGAGCGAACTATTACCCGTTCGCCGTTCGAGAAGTTAATCAGATATCCTGCCTGGTCGCCAACCTCGAGAAAACTCGCGGCATTCAAGCACCGCGAAGATGATGACGCCGGAGACCGATACAGTCTGGTCGAAATTGATGCCGATAGCGGTGAGATCAACCTCATTAGTCAGGAACGATGGCAGACATTTGGAGATATTGCATGGTTGAAGGATGGGACCGGGATGGTCTTTACGGCCAGTAAGCAGGTTGGGGCACCGGAGCAAGTTTGGTATCTGGATCGCGGCACTGGTACCGCGAAAAGATTGACCAACGACACCGACAACTATTCCATTGTCACGCTTGATAGCAGCTCAGGTGTGATCGCCGCGGTTACAACGACTCTATGGTCGGGCATCTGGACCACCGAGGAAAACGAAGACGTGAGCCACCTTGCGAACATCACGACAGGTGCAGCCTCGCAAGAGGGAAATTGGGGCGTTGCATTCGGAGCCAGTAATAAGATCCTCTACACGGCTGACACCGACGGTAAGAACAATATCTGGACAATGAACCCCGACGGTAACGAACGCAGGCGATTAACTAACGGTTACTATGATCACCATCCGATCGTAGTCCCAAACACAGGAAATATTATTTACGTTTCGTTGGAGCCGGATGGGACGCGTCAAATTTGGACAATGGCACCGGATGGCAGCGGTAAAACAAAGTTAACACATCAGTTTAGGATATATTGGCACGATGTCACGCCCGACAGTAGGTGGTTGGTCTTTTCCGGGCGAACCGATATGGCCCACAGCTATATTTGGAAGATGCCGATTTCGGGTGGCGACGTGATTCCCATTTCGGATAAGCTGGTCCGTTCTCAAATGGCTCTCTCACCTGACGGAAAATTGCTTGCCTTCTGCACACACGAGGATACAGACAAAAGGAAAATCATGATGCTGTCCCCCGACACCGGCGAGATGGTTAAAGAGTTAGACACCCCGCCCGGATTCATACCCAATACCGACTTTCGGTGGGCCCCCGACGGCAAGGCAATAACGTATAAGGCCGCCTTTGGCCCCAGTTGGAATCTTTGGAACTTGCCCCTGGATGGCGGCCCTCCGAAACAGCTAACCCATTTTGAAAACGAATTTATCCTTGCTTTCAACTGGTCGACCGACGGAAGGCTGGTTCTTTCGAAAGGAAAAGAATCGAGTGACGTAGTGCTGATCAGACAACAAAATTAGCAAGTACAAAAGCCTGTTAACCTGTTGGGCGTGAGAGCACTTTGCGAACGCAGCGCTCTGCCAAACTGAGCTACATCCCCAAGAATAGTGGAGAGTATAAAGTAAAGAGTGGAGAGTTTTCAAATCATTTGAGAGGTCTCTCTACTCTCTACGCTCCACTCTTTACTGAATTCCCGCGGGCAGCAGCGAGCCTTTCGGGTCGGACGCGAATGCGTAGCCGTCCTCGATCTTGCCGATTATGCCGTGAAACGTGATCTCCTCGCCGCTGACGACCACAACTACGTCGCCGGGGCTGTAGAGTTTCTGATCGACCGGAAATTTTATGATCGTCGCGTTTCCGTTGTCGGATGCGACCGATTCGTATTCAAAAGTATCAGCGTTAAAGCTGATCGTCTGGCAAAATGCTACTTCCATTAATTAATATTCTCCAAGAACTTTTAGCCACGAATTACACGAATAGCACGAATTAGATATTTCCCATTCGTGATATTCGTGCCATTCGTGGCTAAATCTTAACGTTTTGAGATTACAAAGTCCAAGCTAATGGCGTCGTGGTCTGATAGCGGAAAGCCCTCGGCGTCGATGAGATTGCCGATGGTTTGCGGCGAAATGCCGGGAGCGATCTCGATCCCCTTTCCGGCAAACCAGTCGAGCCTCGCCGAGACTTGTCCGCCGACGCGTCCGGCCGCCCAGAAGATGAATGGAAAACACCATTCCGGCACCCAGTCGCGAAGATTTGTATTTTTCTCGATGCTCGCGACATCGTAATGCAGCGTTCCGACACCCAGATTGTTAAGATCGCGGAAATGGTAGCCTCGCAATTCAAGTTCGGCAAACATAGGCCGGTCAAAGTATCGTTCGGGATGCGGCAGATGATTCAACGCCACATTTTTCGGCCCCATCGCCACGCGTCTAAAATATCCCATAATGGCCCGCTTCGAGCTCTGAGCATTAAACCCCGTCGTATTCCAATCGCCCCCTATCAATGTTGGCCGCGGCGGCAGCGTATCGAGATGATCGAGAATGATCTTGATCTGCATCTTGCGGTGGGCCCGCGAGCAATGAGCATCTAAGTGGACGGTGACGGCCCGGAATTCGCCCGCGGGATGCTCGATGTCGGCAAACAACGCCCGCAAATAACCGAGCCGTTTTTCCTTGCCCCACATCTTGTCCTTGCCGTTTGGCAGCGGCACGGCGTGGACGTTTTTCATCGGATAGCGCGAAAACATCGCGAGGCCGTGGATCGATTTGGTATTCTCGCCTTCCATGTCGGACTCGACGCCGCTTCCCTTTTGCAGAGGCACGTAAACGGGGGCGAAGGCGTAATTGAGTTTTAGTTCGCTTGCCAATTCTCTGGCGACAAAGCGATTCCCGCTCCGGGCCATACCGTAATCAAGCTCGGTGAGTAGTAAAACGTCTTTGTCCTTTAGCTTTTCGTGATGCCTGAGCACGTCGAGAATGCCCTCAAAACGAATGCCGCGTTCGAGGTTCCAGGCGAGTGCGGCAATCCTGTCAGAACCGGGAGCGGTAGCGACTGGGTTCCTTTCGCCACGATCCAGGAGTCCGGTCGCTACCGCTCCCGGTTC
>JAYVDQ010000286.1:0-3064 GCA_043749325.1 Chloracidobacterium sp.
CAACGTTCAGAGCGCCGTTTATAACGCCAAACAGAAACAGAAAGGTAAGGAAAGCAATGTTCCGGTTTATGCGTCGGCCAAGTCGATGACATATGACCGGAATACGCGTCTTATTCAATATCGCGAAAATGTGGACATTCGTCAGGGCACCGATCGCCTGACGTCCGGCTCAGCTGATGTTTATCTGGACGAGAATAATGGGCTTTCGCGCACGGTTGCCGAAAATGGCGTGGTGATCACGCAACCTGGACGGCGGGCGAGCGGGAATTGGTTGCAATATTCATCCAGAGATGAAGTAGCTGTGCTTAGGGGCGATCCGGCTTCGATCAGCGATTCGGTAAACGGGTCGTCACAGGCTGGAGAACTTACTTTTATGATGCGTGAAAATCGCGTTATTAGCGAAGGGAAGTCAAAGCAGAACACGTCTGGCCGCATCAGGACCGTGTACAAAGTTGATCCGAAAAAACCATAATGCATGTCCGAAAATAACGGCACAAACGGTATCGAGCAAACCAATGGCCACTCCGCTGAAAGCGGCGGGGACATGCTCGCGGGCCTTGATCTGCAAAAAACCTATGGGCGCCGCCGCGTCGTTGACGATGTGAGCCTGAACGTCCGGAAAGGCGAGGTCGTCGGGCTTTTGGGCGCGAACGGAGCGGGCAAAACGACAACATTTTACATGCTTGTGGGCCTCGAACAGACCGAACAAGGCGAGATAACCCTGAACGGACGCAATGTTACCACTTTGCCGATCTATCTCCGGGCCCGGTTGGGACTCGGTTATCTGCCGCAGGAACCGTCGATCTTTCGTAAACTCAGCGCCGAGCAAAACATCCTCGCCGTACTCGAAACGATGAAAATGTCTCGAGTTGAGCGTTTCATGCGTCTCGACGAGCTGCTCGAAGAATTTGGCGTTGCCCACGTCCGCAAGATCCGAGGCGACGCACTTTCAGGCGGAGAACGCCGTCGCGTCGAGATCGCCCGATGTCTCGCAACCGAGCCCGAATTCATCCTTCTCGACGAGCCGTTCGCCGGCATCGATCCGCTTGCGATCGACGATATTCGCGAGATCATCCTGTATCTCAAGCAGCAGGGTATCGGCATATTGATAACCGATCATAACGTCCGCGAAACGCTTGGCATTACCGACCGCGCCTACATCATGTCCGAGGGCCGCATCCTGCGTTCGGGCAAGCCCTCGGAACTTGTCGAGGACGCGGATGTCCGGCGATTGTATTTAGGTGAAAGATTCGAGTTATAGCCACTTCAGATTTTCCATTTCTCGTTAATAATCGGTATAATTCGTCTTAGGAACAGTATTTGCTTAATGCTGATTTTGCCTGTCCGTTTCGCGACTGCTCTAATCGGATATGTCATCCTTACGACTCACTCATCAATTACAGCAAAAAATGGTGCTAACTCCGCAATTGCGGCAGCGCATCGAGATGCTACAGATGACGTCGCTTGAGCTGGCCGAACTTGTCGAACAGGAAATGGTCGTCAATCCTATTCTTGAAGAAGTTCAGTCGGGCGACGAGATGCAGGAGATCGCTGACAATATTCTCGATCAAAACTCGGACGGCCGCGACGCCGAGTTTGAGAATGGCAACGATCCGACATCGGATACAATGATAGAATTTGGTCAGGCCGCATCCGCTGAGGCTGAGCCGTATGCGGCCGACGCTCCGACCGAAAATGGTTTTGATGAGACATCTAACCTCGATTTTGACGGCAGCGATAACGCTCACACCGAGACCTCCGATTCGTTTGACGAGATCGACTACGGCCGCGAATTTCAGGATTATCTCGACCCCGGATACCGCACGCAGGAGATCGAATACAAAGACGATGCCCCGAGCTTTGAACAGTTTTTGACACATTCGCCAAACCTGAGCGAGCATTTGGAATGGCAGCTAAATCTCCTTAGCCTGAACGCTCAGCACGAGGAGGCCGCGATCCAGATAATCGGCAATCTTGACGACGAAGGCCGTTTTTCGGCTACGCTGGAGGAAATTGCCGAGGCCAGTGAATGCTCTGTCGAAACCGTCGAAGAGGCCAGGCAGACCGTAATGCAGCTTGACCCGGTCGGCTGCGGTGCCAATGATGTCAAGGAATGCCTGCTAGCACAACTTCAAGCCCTGGGTGAAAGTGAAAGCCTTGCTGCCCGCCTTGTGAAAAACCATCTCGAAGACCTCGTACCGCACCGACTCCAGCATTTGGCAAAGGCAACTGGCTTTGACATCCACCTACTGGACAAGGAGATCGAAAAGATTCGCGAGCTCGACCCTTTTCCGGGTAGGCGCTACTCTTCCGAAGAGGCGATATTTGTCTCGCCCGAGGTCTATATTGAAAAGCTTGATGACGATTATGTGATCTTTTTCGCCGATGACGGGAGCCCGAGACTGCGGATCAGTCCGACCTATCACAAATTGCTCGATAAAACCGATACAACGAAGGAAACTAAGGATTTTATTAAGGATAAGGTTCGGTCGGCGGTTGACCTGCTTCGCAATATCGAGCACCGCCGCCAGACCATTTATCGCGTCGTTGAGTGCATAGTTAAACGGCAGACCGATTTTCTCGACTACGGTGTAGAGCATATCAAGCCAATGATGCTTAAGGATGTAGCCGAGGACATCGGTATGCATCTTTCGACTATCTCGCGTGTGGTAAACCGTAAATACGCTCATACGCCACAGGGTGTGATCGAGTTAAGGCGTTTTTTTAGCGAAGGCATGCTAAATGAAGAGGGTGAAGAGGTTTCGACACGTATCCTAAAGCTCCGAATCAAGAAAATGGTTGAGGAAGAGGATTCGAAAAAGCCCATGACTGACGACCAGATCGCTCGTGTTTTGAGCAAAGAAGGAGTCAAATTGTCACGGCGGACGGTCGCAAAATATCGCGACCAAATGAACATTGCGGGATCGAGGGAAAGAAAAACCGTAATCTAGCGGCTCATTATTAACCTATATACGCAATTTGCACTAAAAAGGGGACAAAGCATGAATATTGAATTTACAGGCCGACATATCGAGGTTACGCCCGCGCTCCGTTCGCATATCGA
>JAYVDQ010000287.1:0-2816 GCA_043749325.1 Chloracidobacterium sp.
CGGTCAACCTTTTGGCGATGTCGCCGAAAATCGTCTCGCTTCCCGTCGCGCTCACCTGAGCGGTGGCGGTTCCGCTGATCACTGACGTTCCGAGAAACACGGAGTTTTCTGTAGAATTCTCGGGTGCAGTGTGTTTTTCAACCGGCAGCGATTCGCCGGTAAGAGCGGATTCCGAAACATGCAGACCGTGAGCTTCGATAAGGCAGGCGTCAGCCGGAACGAGGTCGCCGGCGGACAGTCGAATGATGTCGCCGCGAACAACTTCTCGTCGCGGTATTTCGCTCCACTCGCCGTCACGAAAAACCTTGGCCGTGAGGGAAACTACTCGCTTTAGAGCTTCCGCCGCATTTTGCGAGCGAGAAGTCTGAACAAAATTCAGGATTACGCCCAAGAGAACCATCACGAGGATGATCACGGCGTTCACCACCTCGCCGACGATCGCTGATACGGCACTCGCAACCAACAATATGGCGATCAGCGGCTCGACAAAAAGCAGCAGGAACTGAACGAACCGCGAGGTTTTCTGCGCTTTTACTGGATCGTTGTAACCATATTGCTTCAGCCTCCGGCGTGCTTCCGTGGCCGTCAGACCCGTCAACCTGTCGGTCGATGGGGCGGACCCGTCTGCGTTTTCGGTCGGCGATGGCTTCATAGAGTTAAATTATCCCTGATTCCGACATATTTTGTCGCAAACTTGGAGGATCCCCAGTGTCGCCCAATCCGACTGCTGTAGCGGGTGGGACGCCAAACAAATTAGCTTCTATTGACGGTCCGGCGGCCACTAACGGAAGTCGGTGTGACACGATATACGACCGCAATATTTTCCCGAACCCAATTATCCATCCATCTAATACTCATGGCCGGCGTTAGCGTCGGATTCGTCTCAACAATAATCTTTAGAGCTTTCTCGCGTTCGTCCTTATCCGTTATTTGTTCGGCAATACCGTCGACGATCACGCTTTGCCAATGCTGATTGTCTGTGACCTCTTCGACCTGAAGACATATACTTGGATTGGTCTTGATGATCTCGAACTTTTTGCCCTCGGTCGTATAGATAAACACCTTTCCGCCGGCATAGGCATAATGGACTGGAACGACATACGGTTGGTTGGCCCGCGAGCAGGCAAGATGTCCGTAACCCACTCGGTCTAGGATCTCGTTGATTTCAGCATCGGATAATTCTTTGACTTGGATCATATTGAAGCACTCCGTGGCAAGTAAATTCGTTATTTAACCGACGTGATCGGGTCCTTCCAGGCCGATGCGGCCTTGTTTAATGGAATACGTCGGGGGTTCTCTATACTCATATCCTTTCATAATTGCCAAGTTTTCTCTATTTTAGACAGGTCTCATTTTTAGGATGGACATCAAATCTCATGCGTGAAACCCATAAGTCTTTAACTATGGTTGTTACCAATGCTCACTACTTCAACTGAACAATTTGCGCGGGCCGCAATTGCAGAAGCGACACAACCGAGAGAGGATAGAATTCCGGTTGAACTTGGAGGGAGTTTGCTCCAATGAAAACTGACTCCGCCTCCCATTTTTGGGCTTCACGGACCAATATCATACGAGGATTACCGTCGTAAATATGTAATGTAACGGAAAGACCAGCATCGTGTAATACTTGTAATGCATTCGCTGCCAGCATTTCAACCCATTCTTGTTCACCTTTCATTCTTCCCTCCGACAAACCCGGAATTGGCTGCAAAACTCGTCCGGCCTTTAAAAGGATAAAGGGGTCGGGAATGGTCACAAGACGAATTTCAGGTTTTATTTTCCACGTTCGCGAAGCAACCGTTCTGACTGCCTCCATTGACCCGGGCGATGCATCAAAACCGATAATGACCTTTAATCGGGAACGAGAAACATTAGGCTTGAGGCGTGAAATTCGTACCGAACATTTCGCGGCGGTTAAAAGTTTTTGCGAAATACTCCCTAATCCTGTTTCCCTGTCCGATGAAAGTCCCCGCGCTCCAACTATGATGAGGTCTGGTTTAAACTCAGACGCTCTAGACATAATTTCGCTGGCGGGCGAACCCGATACTGCTTCTGCAACTATGTTCCAATCCGGAAAATATCTAAGTAGTTCCTCGCGGGCTTCGTAAACAATTACTTTCGCTTCTGCCAAATTCCGATCCGCCTGTTCACAATGTTTTTGGACATACTCCGCCACATCACTATCCGGAAAGTTTTTGGCTTCCTGATACTCTACCGGCAGCCAGATCTCGGCAACTGAAATTATGATGACTTCGGCTTTTTGCGGGAGACCGCTGCTCTGTAATTCACTTAAAATCGCGTGAGAATATCCCGAACCATCGTAGGCAATTAAAAGTCTGGCAATTTTATCGTCTTTTTGTTCCATTTCACCATAACCAAATACAGCGAGTGATCAAAAACCGAGCTCGATACCGAACGGATCTCCGCCCCCCTACTTACCGATGCGATCCATTGACCGTTAAATCGCAGCCTTGCTGAGATCCGAGTCGGCCGTTGCGTTATTGCTAGTTAGGCGCGCGGTATCGCGAGCGATAAGCAGTTCCTCGTTTGTCGGAATGACATAAACCTTTATACGTGCGGTCTTCTTACTGATAATCCCTTCACGTCCACTGCTGAATAAAGCATTGAGCTTCGGATCAATATTGATTCCCATCCAGGACAATTTTTCGCAGATCAGCCGTCGAACCTCCGGCGAATTTTCCCCGATGCCGCCAGTAAAAATAATGGCGTCTGCACCGTTCATCGCCGCTAAATATGAGCCAATGTATTTACTGGCACAGTAACAGAATATTTCGACTGCGAGGCGTGCCCGCCGG
>JAYVDQ010000288.1:0-8396 GCA_043749325.1 Chloracidobacterium sp.
CGAAATTATAAGAATCGGTCGTTCCTGAGCTGTCCGATAAATATAGGCGGGCGCACGATTGGCGTGATGAGTTTTACCGACCGTGCGGGCGGCAAACCATTTGATACTGCCTCGCTTGAGTTGTTTCAGGCCATCGCTCCGCAACTCGCCGTCGCCGTCGACCGCGCGGCTTTAAAAGAGAAAGCCGGCGAATTCGAGCAGCTTTCGGTCACCGACGCATTGACTGGGCTCCTCAACCGCCGCTATATCGAAGAACGCTTGATGGAGGAGATCAAGCGGTCAAACCGCCACGGTTTTCCGATGAGCTTTATGATGCTGGATGTAGATAATTTTAAGTCTTACAACGATCAATTTGGCCATCCCGCAGGTGACGAGGCGTTAAAGATCGTCGGCCACGTTATCCGCGAAACCTTGCGCGGGGCGGATGTAGCGGCGCGATTTGGCGGTGAGGAATTTGCCATTCTCCTCCCACAGACCACCGCTCCCGAAGCCGCTACGATCGCCGAACGCATACGGCTCAATGTCGAGGAAACAAGTTTCCCTCATCGCCGCGTGACGTTGAGTATTGGGGTTGCGAGTTGCTCGGCCGAGTTGTGCTCCTCAACACATCTGGTGTCGGCTGCCGACAAAGCACTATACGAAGCTAAACGGCAGGGCCGAAACCGTGTGCGGGCCTTCGAGGAGATGAACGGTGTAGGATCGGAAACAGCAACCGCATGAAAAAACTCTCGGAGAAGAAAATATTTTCAGCATGCACGAGCCGCGAGTTTATCGGACGCCGGGCCGAGCTTGAACGCCTGTTGCGGCACGCCCACGGCGAAGGCGATTCCAATGGACTCGTCCTGCTGTCAGCGCCATCAGCCGGTTCGTCCGAATTGCTGCGTCAGACTTACGACCGCCTCTTTGCCCGCGACAGCGAAGTGATCCCGTTTTATTTTGAGATCAAGGCGGGCGACGGAACGCCCCGCAACATAGGGCTGCGGTTTGTCCGCGAATTCCTGCTCCAAACCGTTGCATTTCGCCGCCGCGACGCTCGTGTCCTCGATTCTTCGCCCGAGATCCACGAGATCGCCAAATGGGCCCCCGCATCCGATGCGTACTGGATCGACCGTGTGATCAAGACACTTCTTGGCGAAAGCAAGCTCGACGACGACCGCGCATTTGTCGACAATTGCCTGAGATCACCTTTGCGTGCAAACGGCCACGGTGCCAAGAGTTTTGTAATGATCGACGGGCTCCAAGCAGCCATGCAAATGCCCGGTGGCGAGACCTTCGTTAATGATCTCAGGGACATCTACGTTCGAGCGTCCATACCATTTGTCATTGGGGGCCATCGTCGTTTTCTCTTTGCCAGGATGCCGTTTGAGGCGATGTCGATCGAGCAGCTTTCATTTGATGAAGCGGGAAAGCTTGTGGAAAGCTTCACTGCAAGGACCGGTGTCCCCATTAATGAACAGACGCGCGATCTGATCGCCGTCCAACTTGGCGGCAATCCGGTACACATCGCTTCCCTTTTCGCCTCGGCCGTCGAAAAAGCCATCATTCTCGACAACTTCGAACATGTTGAAAAGATTTATACCGACGAGATCTTCGGCGGACGGATTTGCAGGCACTACAACGCAATATTTGACCGCATTTGTCCCGATCCTGATTTACGGTCCCGCATTTTAGGGCTCCTGGCTGAAAGCTTGGGCTGCGGTGACGGACGCGTCCCGCTATCATATTGGAAAAAACACAGCGGCTTAAGCGGCGTAGATCTCGGCATTATCCTCGCCCGGATGAACCAGGAGGAGATAGTCAATTTGGAATCCGGTATGGTGAGATTTGAACCTCGGGATCATGTCCTCGGCGATTATATCGCGGGCCGTGCGAGGCTCGCGTCAGACAGCGAGCCCCGGGCTCTGGTCGTCGGCGAGACGCTGGCCGCTAATGTCAAACGGGCACCGGCATTAATGGCGCGCCGTTACCGCCAGCGTTCTGCCATAGGGCTTCGCGATCTTATGCAGGCATTTGACGGGAGGCCGATCTCGTCCGCGCTGATCGACTATGGGCGGTTTAAGGCTGAGCTTAAGGGTCCTGACGACGAAAAAATCCAAAACGCTTTTAAAGAAGACAACGCAAAAACAGCGTTGCCGCAGATCGTCTATACCGCACACACCGCGGCATTTTATCCCAAGTTGACTGAATTTACCGACACCGAACGCTCGGCCGTCGCCCTCGGATTTACCGCCGGAACCGAAAAGAAAGAGGTCGTCTGGATAGCCGCCGAGATCGAATCAAAGCTCGAAGCCACACGTGACATCACCGAATTCTGGTGCGACCGGCTCGAAATGGTTGCCGCCCATTGTGATTTTTCGGGGGTCCAGTTATGGCTTGTAGCACCGGAGGGTTTTGCTCCGGATGCGATAGAGGTTTTGAATGAGCGTAACGCTTACGGCTCCAGCCGCAAACAGGCGGAAATGATTGCTAGGCTCCTCAATGCCAGCGTTTCGCCCGCAGTCGCAACAAACGCCGACGAATATGAGATCGTCGTCCCCATGGGCGAGGACACCGAAATGATCGCCGCCCATACCATCGAGGACATAGCCAAACGCCGCGGCGTTCCGGCTAAGGTGATAAACCAGATCAAGACCGCTCTAGTCGAGGCGTGTATCAACGCAACCGAACATTCCTTAAGCCCCGACCGCAAGATCTACCAGAAATTCGTGGTCGATGACGAAAAGATCGTCATCACTATAGCCAACCGGGGTTTGCGCATCGCCGACAAAACCGCCGGCGAGCCAACCAGGACTCCAAGCGCCGCGGCTGGGGCCTTAAATTGATGAAAGGCCTCATGGACGATGTAAAGATCGAGGATGCCGACGACGGCACCCGCATCACGATGACAAAGATCATCAAAAAACCTGTAGGAACCCGCTAAAGATGGTGCCTCAGAAAGCAAAACGCCGGCTGTTCCCCTAAAACAACCGGCGTTTCTATTTTGTGGAACGAAACGCGTCCGCGTCTCCCATTACGCAAAGGCCCCGCTCCGATTTTGGGACAGTGACCTGGCGGCCACTGTCCCACTACAATAATAAATAGCAGCCCCGTCCCTGTATGTACGCTGGCGCACAGATGGAAATCTGCCCGTATCAATAGCACAAGGGCATAGTAAGAAACTCTGAATCAAATTCTGCCTTGTCGAGTCGTGAAAAAGTCCGGTTAATTGATAATTAATTTTCATTTTCAAAAAAAGTTTCTATTTCGTCCTTTTTATGTATAAATAAATTGAATTGCTACTATAAGCAAATCTAAATGGCATACATCGTAAACTCAGCTACATACATCAAAAAGAGCGTTAATGGCCACTCTGCATGGAGTCGCCCATCCGAAAATTTGGACTTATCGGCGGAAAATGTGGTACATTAATTTGAGCGATGCTTTCGGGTGCCGCGTGGGCCTGCCTAACGACCGATTCAAACGTCATTTATAAATGAAATTTTTCCGCAAAACAATTAACTGGTTATACGTTGCAGCATTGATGTTTGCTGCCTTGGACGTAACCCGCGCCCAGAACTCGCGGCCGCCGTTGCTACAGGATCTCGATGTTAGAACGTCGAGTTCGGCGGCTGTTCCAACGGCAACTCCGCTGGTCAGAAAAACTGGCAGCGTAACTGTTGCTCCTGTTGCAAGCAATGCTGTCAGGACGCTCTTTCCGGCTCTCGCCCAGGTTTCGATACCCGGCTATTCTGGCGTCCTGGTCGAATCGCTCGATGGCAACGTTGTACTCGAGAGCAATTCGGGCCTGCTGTTCAACCCTGCATCGAATGTAAAGCTTGCCACCGCTTACGCTGTCCTCAGGACCTTTGGCCCCGATTTTCGTTTTATGACAAATGTTTATACGGACGGAGCGGTGGATCCTGGCACGGGCACACTTACCGGCAACCTATATATTTCGGGTAAAGATCCAATGTTCGGATCGGAACATGCCGTTAACCTCGCTAACGAGCTTAATCGGATGGGCATTCGCGAAGTAAGGGGCGATCTGATCGTAACCGACAATTTCGCCATGAACTATTCCGGATCATCGCTGCATTCTGGAGAGACTTTACGTGCCGCGATGGATCTCTCGAAACGGCCCTCTGCCGCGACCCGTGCCTGGCTCAACTATCTTTCCTACTCCGGCAAATTCGGTCAGGTACCGGGTGTGCCCAGCGTGACATTTACTGGCAGGGTTTTCGCCCAGCCGATCCCGAGCAGCCTGCATCTGCTCTTCACGCACGAATCGACCCAACTCCGCGAGATCATTAAGGCCACTCTTTGCTATTCGAACAATTTCCTTGCCGAACGACTCGGCGACATGCTCGGCGGACCATATGCCGTTTCGCGGCTCGTACAGCTAAACGCTGGTATTCCGCCAAACGAATTTTCATTACAGACATCGAGCGGCCTTGGGTACAACCGCGTCACGCCAAACGCGATGATGCGTCTGCTGCACGTTCTGCGTGAGGATCTAGCCAAGTATAAAATGACGTTTTCGGACATCATGCCGGTTGCCGGTATCGACAAGGGCACCCTCGAGAATCGCTTTGATTCCGACTTTGCGACCGGCAGTGTGGTCGGCAAGACAGGAACGCTCGGCAACACTGACGCCGGCGTCAGTGCCCTTTCGGGTGAGATAAATACGCGTAACGGCAAATATCTGTTTGTGATTTTTAACCAGCGTGGAAGCGTCGCCAGATTTCGTGCTTTTCAAAATAATTTCGTGTCGCTTGTCCAAAGTCAATTCGGCGGCCCCGCTCCGATGCAGTACGATGTAATATCACTGGAAACCCGGCTCGCACGAACAAGGATCAGCTTTCCAACCGCCCGGGCCCAGGGAAACTAATAACCCCAGCCATTTTCAAAACATCTATTTAGGAAGCTCGTAGCGTGCTTCCTTTTTTCTTTTTGCGGTTCCGCGTGAGATAATTCCAGCTTGACCAGTGCGCCCGGACTGCTTATTTAATGAACGAAATCGAACAAGATCAACCCGCATCCGAATCGCCCGAGCAACTCGCCGAACCCAATGCAGCGGACGAGATAGCCGCTGAGCCTCCGCCGTCCGCAACCAAGCAGACAAGCGTGGCGAGATCCGCCGGGATCGTCTCGATAGCAGTTATGTTTTCGCGCGTTTTGGGGCTTGTACGGGAACAGGTATTTGCATATTATTTTGGCGCCGGGTTTTTGAATGACGCCTTTCAATTCGCGTTTCGAATCCCAAATGTATTGCGCGACCTCTTCGCCGAGGGTGCCCTTTCAGCGGCGTTCGTCAAGGTTTTTACCGACTATCAGATCAACAAAAGTGAACAAGAGGCATGGCGCCTCGCGAGCCTCGTGCTCAACGCTCTCGCGGTAGTCCTTAGTGCAATAACGCTCCTCGGCGTCATATTTTCGCGGCAGTTTGTCAATCTAATCGGCCATGGCTTTTCACCGGAAAAGGCGGCACTCGCGACAACGATGACGCAGATAATGTTCCCGTTTATTCTGCTTGTCGCTCTGGCGGCTTTGGCAATGGGTGTGCTGAACACAAAGGGGATCTTCGGCATTCCGGCGTCGGCATCAACGGTATTTAATGTAACTTCGATCGTATTCGGCCTAGCTATCGCGTATTGGCTCAGCGGCGGCACGTGGATCTATCCAAAAGACCCTAATGAGGTGCCCGCAACATCGGCCCAATGGGCGATCATCGGCATGTCTATCGGCACTTTGATCGGCGGTGCGGCCCAATTTTTGATGCAGCTGCCGTCGCTCTTCCAGGTCGGCTTTCGTTTTTCACCGGTCCTGAGTTTTGTCGATCCGGGTGTAAAACGCGTCATGTCGTTGATGGGGCCCGCGATATTGGGAACGTCGGCGGTTCAGGTAAACGTGCTTGTTAATACGTTCTTTGTTTCAGGTATCAACGGCGGCATTTCATGGCTTGGCTACGCATTTCGATTGATGCAGTTCCCTATTGGAATATTTGGAGTAGCGATAGGAACGGCATCGATTCCCGTCCTTTCGCGAATGGCAAGCCAGGGTAAAATAAAGGATTTTCGCGATACATTGTCGTCGTCTATGAATCTGGTTTTTTTAATGACTCTCCCTTCCGCGTGTGGCTTGGTGGTATTGGGGGAGCCGATAATCCGTCTGCTTTATTCCCACGGTGGGGCGTTTAAGGAGTCTGACGTTCCGGCAACAGCTTGGGCGTTAAGCGGTTACGCGATAGGCCTTACGGGTTACTCGGCGATAAAGGTGCTTTCGCCCGCATTTTATGCAATGGACGACGCGAAAACGCCGATGGTTATTGCCATCTTATCGATCGCGATCAACGCGGCGGCGAGCTATTTTCTGATGACCTTGCTTTCAGTTTACGGGGTAACGGATACGCAGCCAAATGGCCTAGGTCACGTTGGCGTGGCCCTCGCGACATCATGCGTCGCGCTCGTCAATTTTTTTGCGTTGGTGTGGTTTATGCGGCGAAAGATCAAACGGCTTAACGGGCGCGATATAATCACGGCTTTTTTAAAGATCGCGGGTTCGTCGACCGTGTTGTCAGTGGTTTGTTATGCGAGCTTTCACTATCTAACTAATCATTTTACGGAAAAAACATTGAGCATAAAGCTTATTGAAGTATTTGTGCCCATCGTTCTCGGTGGCATCGCCTTTGTTATCGCGGCAAAGCTGCTGCGGGTTACCGAGCTTGAACAAGTGTTTGGTATGGTGCGGCGAAAATTGGGAAGATGATCAAGCCGTTCAAAAATATTTACCCGAAGATCCACGAGACGGTGTTTGTTGCTGACGATGCGATAGTCATTGGCAATGTCGAGATCGGCGAGGACGCGAGCGTTTGGTTTGGCTCGATTATTCGCGGGGACGTGAATTTTATCCGCATCGGTGCCCGGACGAATATTCAGGACATGACGATGATCCATGTCAGCTCCAAAACGCATTCGACCGTCCTTGAAGAGGAGATAACCGTCGGCCACAATGTCGTGCTGCACGGCTGTTATATCGAAAGCGGCTGCCTGATCGGTATCGGAGCGATATTGCTAGACGGCGTCCGCGTTGGCCGTAATTCGTTGGTCGCGGCAGGCTCGCTGCTGACGCCGGACACGCAAATACCGCCCCATTCGCTAGTCATGGGGTCACCTGCAAAGGTCAAACGCGAATTAAACGATGACGAACTCACCTATCTAGAAAAATCGTGGCGAAACTACGTCGAGCTAAAGAGACATTACACTTGAGCCAAAAAGACGTTTGCCCGCTAATAACGCGAATTACCGCGAATAAAACAATTGCATTTTCTTATTCGTGTCGATTCGCGTGATTCGCGGGTAAAAATCTTGATTTTCCCTCTCCGCGTCTCCGCGTCTCTGCGGTAAACTAGACCTTATGGCAAGTACCAACCCCGCACGCGGAATGCGCGATTTTCTGCCCACGGACGTGCGAAAACGCGAATACGTGATCGGAATTATTAAGTCCGTCTTCGAATCGTACGGATTCGAATCGCTCGGAAGAGCCGAAACATTTCAAAAGCAAATCGAAAACGACAACACGTGGGTTGAGGCAGACGCGATCCTGGCAATAAACGAAACGCTTGGCCGCCTGGGACTAGAAAATTTCGCGATATATCTCAGTCACAGCGATGTTTTGGCTGACATTCTGGAAACAGTCCGCGTGCCTGTGGCTCTGCAGCAGCAGACCATTGCCGCTATCCGCAGTTTCAACAAATACAACGTCGAGGGCTTCGTCAGCGAGTTGCTGGAATCTGGCGTTTCCGAAAAGGCTTCGACGATCCTTGCCGATCTTTTTCTTAAAACCGATGAGATTCTGAATCAGGAACACGACATTAACCGCACGGTCGTGAGCAATTTACTCAATATCGTTAATAGCGAGACTCTAACCGAACTCGGTCAGATACTTCGCTTGACCGGACGAACGCCGGTGCTAATCGATCCGGCCTTGCCTTGCGAAGCCCCGTATGGCCACGGAACTATTATGGAGGTCCGAACATCGGGTCTTGAGACGTTAGGCAGCGGCGGTTGCGTTGAAGAAAAACCCCTCATATTCGCGTTCTCATTCGACATTGAAAATATTGTCGAGCTTATGGAAAACAAAAAAATGTTTCCACTGGAAACCGCCGCATCTGGTTCGGAAGCAATTCTGCGGTAAAATACCCCTATGGCAAGTACCAACCCAGCACGCGGAATGCGCGATTTTCTCCCCGCCGATGTCAGAAAGCGAAATTACGTCATCAATATCATCAAAGAGGTTTACGAATCCTACGGTTTCGAACCTCTGGAAACGCCCGCTGTCGAAAACATCGAGACTTTGTTGGGTAAATACGGAGAAGAAGGTAATCAGTTAGTCTTCAAAATTCTTAAACGCGGCGAAAA
>JAYVDQ010000289.1:0-3994 GCA_043749325.1 Chloracidobacterium sp.
AATGAAACGAGGTCGGATTGTTTGCGATTGTATTGTTCGCTCCAAATCACATCCTGAGTCTCGGTGTTGACCAATTCCAGACTCAATTTCAAATCATCACCGCGTTGGGAAACTCTACCAAACAAAACGGCTTGCACCTTCAATTCTTCACCGATCTTCTTCGGCGAAATCTCTTTGCCTTTGTAATAAAAAACGGTGCTTCTTGCCTTTACTGACAAGTTAGGAATATTCGACAAACTGCTGATGAGCGTTTCCGTCATTCCATCGCTCAAATATTCAATATCCGCATTGCCACTTTCATTGACAAAAGGCATCACGGCGATCGAATTTATCTGTTTGGTCGGAGCGAAGTATTTGTAGCCAAAGAATCCACCGACAAGAATCAGAACAGCCAAGATCAAGGCTGCCAGCGGCTTTGCCGCCCTATTTTCGGAAAGGCTATGCCTTTCCGAAAGGCCACCCGAACTCTCTTGATGCTCCGCCTCCGCCCCGGTGAGCAGGATAGCGGTTTGGCCGGTCGTGTTGATCTGAGCACGCGTCGCAGCCTCATCGGGAGCAGCCGTCGAGTGCAGGATCGCCGTGGCTGGCTCGTCCATCGACGCCGGGCCGAAAAGCAATTCGGCTCCGTCATCGAGACAGAAACTCATCGAATCGTCGTTGTAATTTCTACCGCATTCAGGGCATCGTTTCATATTAACTTTTAGATTTGTCGCGGAATTATAGCATGACTAAGTCGACATGAGTGTCCCTAAGGCCCTTGTTCAGGGCTATCGAATACGTGCGGCGGTCAACTTGGCGGGGTCGTTTGTAATTAACGCACCGATTCCAAGTTTCCGGCATCGTTTCACCCATCTTGGGTTGTCGGCGGTCCAAATCGTGACGGGCATACCTGCCTCGGTCGCGAGCGACACGAATTTGCGAGTGACGAGCGAGTGGTGGAGTGAGATATGATGGGCGCCAAATTCGAGGGCCATCGCGATGATGTATTTGCGGCGGCGAAGGATAGTCATAATCGACGGTTCAAACAATGCGGCGGTTTGCACCTCCGGCAGCAGATACCTGACCTGGGAGATCACGGCGAGCTTAAAGCATTTAACGATCATTTGTGAGAGCCGCGGCGAATCGCGGATGACATCGCAGACAGCCGTTGCGAGCGAGATATACTCCGGAACGTTCACCTTTAGCTCGATATAGATCAGCCCGTCAAAATCACGGCAAAGCTCCAAAACCTGGACGAGTGTCGCCACGGTCTCCTGTGAATAAGCTGCATCGGCGCGTTTTGGATATTTCGCGTTAAACCACGATCCGACATCGATCTTTCCAAGCTGTTTTGAAGTCAATTTCGCGATGCTTTCCGGCCGCAAGCCAGTGCGTTTGAGCGTGGCGTCGTGGATGACGACGGGCACACCGTCTTTGGCAAGCTGGACGTCAAACTCGATGCCGTCGGCACCGGCGTCAATGGCCATTTGAAATGCCGCGAGAGTATTTTCGGGTGCATGAGCACTCGCCCCGCGATGGCCGAGGATGAGCGGTGTTTGGCTCACTTTTTCTCCAGCAGAAAGATCGTTTTCGACCACGCGATCGGCTCGGTGATCGGGAATTCGTGATTGCCGACTATGTTGAAATAGCGCGCCGCCGCGGTGCGAACCTCGGCCAGCGGATGGATCTTGAAATTATAAAGCAGCTCCAAAACCGACCCGACAACCGACGGTTTTACCGGCAAAAAGACGAGCGGCGCTCCTTTTTTTAGGACGCGGGCGGCCTCGGCAAGGCCAGCATCGAGCGGCGTGTATTCGAGCACTCCACACATCAGCACGAGGTCGAAAGTCTCGTCCGCAAACGGCATCGAGAGAACATTACCCTGCAAAGCATCAGTTCGTTTGGCGAGGCGCCTGCGCTGCGTGAATTCATCGCGGGCGACCGTGAGCGATTTTAGCGAAAGATCGACCGCCGCGATCCGTTTTGGCCTATAACCGGCTTCCTGAAACGCAAGCGTAACCAGCCCCGTTCCGCATCCGGCGTCAAGCACGAGCGAATCGGGGCCGATGTACAACCGTAATGATTTGAGGTATTTGGCGACCGAGGCCCGGTAGCCGTTGATCTTCATTGCCAGATTTTGAACATCTGCAATGCGGTCGTAGAGGCCTTGGGCTTTGGCGGGGTGTCCGCTGCGTCCGTCTTTGGGCATTCGTCTATTTTTCGGCCAGGAGTTTGAGGAGCATCCGGCGCATATCCGCCTGCCGGGTCGCGCTCGTTCCTGTCTCAATATAGCGAATTATTCCTTTGCGGTCGATGATGGCCGCCGTCGGCAACGCCGTTGCGCCATATAAAAATTGAGCGTTCTGGTCTTTGGCGACGGCAATATCGTACGGCAGCTTTTCGTCGCGGCGAACGCGTTTCAAATATTCGATCTCGGTCGGGTTATCGGCTGCGACGTCGTTGACGTTCCCGTAATAGCGGGTGACGCCGACTATCTCCAGCCCGTCCGCGCCAAAATCCTGCTGCCATTCGATCAGATCGGGAAATGCGTCAAAACACGGCCCGCACCAGGTCGCCCAAAAATCGAGTATCACGACCTTGCCCTTCATTTCGGCGAGCGTCTTGGGCGTGCCCGGAAACCACTGATCGATCGATGGCAATTCAGGTGCTGTCTCGCCGAGTATTTTGTAATGCTGCTCGCGTTTTTGGAGCCGCGTCTGCACGTCTTCCTGTAGGTCCTTTCTCGGGAAATCCTTGACGACATCGGCCATCGCCGCTTTATAGAGTTGAAGGGCAGACGGTTTGCGGCCGGTCTCGACCAGGTATTTGATCTTCTGGTCGATGGCGTAGTAATAAAAACTCGTTGAGCCGGTCTCGACGGCCGTCGCTCGCATATCGTCGAGGGCGGCCTCGGCTTTTTGACGATTGCCGATGTCGCGATATGCCTCGTAAACCAGCATCCCGGCGTCGAGGATCTCATCGAGTCCACGGGCACGCGATGCGGCGTCTTTTAATAAACCCTTCGACGCCGCATACCCATCGTCGGCGTGAGGGGCCATGCGCATAAAATCCTTTTGGGCTTGATAGGCCTTGGCCATCTCGCCTTCCATCCGCGCTACCTCCGTCAGCTTTTTCGGATCGTGCGCGCGGTATGCAGTGAGCATCTTTTCCGCGTCCTCGAGCCTCTTTTGCTTGGCCGCGATCACGACAATTATCGACCTCGCGGTCTGCGAGCGTCCGGGCCCAACATTTTCCGTGCCAATGAATTTAAGGAGGTTTTCGGACGTGCCGTCAAGGTTTTCGGCGATCCAGTGGAGCATACCCAGATAATAGAAATCTTCTCCGGCCAAGTCCGTCCGTATCGTCGCCGTCGCCGCAAGCTTGGCCGCGAGTTGTCTCTGCTCTATCTTTGCCTGTGCAAGGAGCCGCTCGCTGAAAGAGATTTTCTTAGCGTCAAACTCCGTCCCTTTTTTCCGGACATAACCATTTACTTCGTCGAATAGCTGCTTGACGGGTTGCGGGAGAGCGGCTGGTGCCCCCGGTGCAACCGGTGCATCGGCGGGAATTACCCGGCCCGACTGCGCGGGCACGCAGATTGCCAAAATCAAGATCAAATAGAATGCAAAAAAACGCATATTTTCCTAACTTCCTGTACCAATTCTGCGCAGACTAAAACGGTCGGGGCCAAAATCGGTAAAGTATCTCGAATCAGCACCGTCCGCAACGCGATCCGCCGCGATCCTGGCAGTCAACGGAGCCAGCAGGATGCCATTCCGGTAATGGGCTGTCGCGATAAACAGCCCCTCCAATCCATCGATCTCACCCAAAATAGGAAATCCGTCCGCCGCAAAGGGCCTCAATCCGGCCCATTGGTCGGCAACCGGCAGACTCGAAATGCTCGGAGCGATCTCAAACGCGATCTCACGCAGCCTCGTCGCGGCCGATTCGGTCACGGATTTGTCAAAACCGGCATTTTCACTCGTGGATCCGGCCAAAATGCGTCCATCTACCCGCG
>JAYVDQ010000290.1:0-13546 GCA_043749325.1 Chloracidobacterium sp.
CCATTTTAACGAGCTTGCAAAGGTTTTCGGCATTACCTTTAATAAGGACAGCGAGTACAAGGTCCTTAACAACGACTACAAGATGGGCAAGGTCATGATACCGCCCGGCAATCCGGTGCTGCCTAATACAAAAGAGATCTATATTAAAGAGATCTCCACGCTGACAATCGCGAGCCCGGCCAAATCCGTACTTACCGTTGACGGAAAGAATATTCTGGCGGTTTCGAAATACGGCAAAGGCTCGGTGTTTGTCATAGGCGATCCCTGGCTTTATAACGAATACACGGACGGCCGCCGCCTGCCTTACGAATACGAAAACTTTAAAGCGGCCCAGGACCTGGGCAGATGGCTCATTGCTCAGGCAAAAGGAAAATAGTTAATTATGAAAAAGCAGATCATTGTTTCAATCATCGGGATGTTAATGGTTGCCACTATGGCCACGGCACAAACGCGCCAGCCGTCGACGGCGATCAAACCGTATGTGGTCAGATCCAAACAGTCAGTAGCCGACCTGGAGAAAAAACTGGCCGCCGATAAAACTGACGTCGATTCAAAAAATCTTACAGTTACTAAAGTCGAGGACGTAATAGGCGGTGCGGGAATGGAAACTCGCGTTGCCGTTCAGCACGACATCAGACGCAGCGGTGATCTGGTCGAACTGCACGACAAGTCCGACGATGTTTATTATGTATTGAAAGGCCAGGCGACGCTCGAACTCGGCGGCACGCTCGTCGATCCAAAGGAAGCCACACCCGGCGAATGGAGAGCCAAGACGGTTACGGGTGCCCAATCCGTCATTATTAAAGAGGGCGATCTGGTCATGGTGCCGCGCGGAACGCCGCATCGGCGAACCGTTACCGGCAAAGGTTTCTCGATGATATTGATCAAGATATTCGAGGATCCGCTGCCGAAATAGTGCCCAACCGATTTTTAGACAAAGCGCTGTACTTAGGATAAAATCCATAAACCTACTCATGTCAAAATCAAAGCCCGGCATTTTTACCTCTCTCAATTCCGAGAAAAACGGCACCACCGCCGAAGAGGTTGTCGAGCGTCTTCGCCACATGATCCACAGCGGTGAATTGTCGCCGGGCGATCGGTTGCCGCCGGAACGCGACCTTGCCAAGTTGCTCGGCGTTAGCCGTCCGACCTTGCGCGCCGGGATCAGGTCGCTGGCGACGGTCGGGATCCTGCAATCGCGTCAGGGGGCGGGAACTTTCGTTGTCGAAAAGGGCGATTATCCGACATTAGACAGCAGCCCTCTGCGTATGTTGTCGGCCCTGCATGGATTTACTTCGGACGAGATGTTCGAGGCCAGGCTTGCTCTTGAGATGAGCATCTCCGGTCTCGCCGCTGAGCGTGCGACCAGCGAGCAGATGACGCTAATGGCGGAGGAAATTACGGGAATGTATGCATCGCTGACCGATCCCGAGCAGTACCTGGTCCACGATATGCAGTTTCACCAAACGATCGCTGCTGCGTCGAATAATCGCATTCTCACGTCGCTGATGAATATGGTCGCGACCATCCTTTTTGACAGTCGCAGTAAAACGGTCAAGCGTGCCAGGGACCTCAAGCAGTCGGCCGAACAGCATCACAACATCTATCGCGCCATGCGCGAACGCGATTCTGAGGCGGCCCGCCGTGCCATGCACGACCATCTGATCCAAACGCAAAAGGCGCAGCGGCTCGAGGAAGAAGAGACTGCGGCTGCGAATGGTAAAGCCGGACTGTCGAAATAACCTGCTGGCCAATTCGCGTTGTTTCACCATGACCCCAAAAATACTGCTTATTCTCATTTTTGTACCGATTTGCGTCATTTCGCAGACGGTACCATTCGTGTCTAAGGTCTGGGTCGCCGACAACGGCGACGGCACTTACAAAAACCCCATCCTCAACGCTGACTATTCCGATCCTGACGCGATACGTGTCGGAACGGATTTTTATATGACGGCGTCAAGCTTTAATGCCGTTCCGGGCCTGCCCATCCTGCACTCAAAAGACCTTGTAAACTGGCGGATCGTGGGCAGCGTATTTCGCGAGCAGTTGCCGCTTGATGTTTTTGCCAAACCTCAGCACGGCGGCGGTGTTTGGGCACCGGCGATACGTTTTCACGCCGGCGAATTCTACATATATTATCCCGATCCTGACTACGGTATTTACATGACCAAAACCAAAGACCCGGCCGGGGAATGGTCAAAGCCTGTAATGGTCAGGGAAGGAAAAGGCTGGATCGACCCGTGTCCGTTGTGGGATGAGGACAGCAACGCCTACCTGGTCCATGCCTACGCCGGCAGCCGGGCAGGGATCAAAAGCATTATTGTAGTTAACAAAATGAGCCCCGATGGTACCAGGCTCCTCGATGATGGAGTGATCGTTTTTGACGGACATGATGCCGATTCGACGGTCGAAGGGCCGAAATTTTACAAGATCAACGGCTACTATTACATTCTCGCACCGGCCGGAGGGGTGGGTACCGGATGGCAGCTCGCTCTTCGCTCAAAAAATATCTACGGCCCGTACGAGAAAAAGGTCGTTCTTGCCCAGGGCAAAACGTCTGTCAATGGCCCGCATCAGGGGGCTCTGGTCGATACACCGACCGGCGAATGGTGGTTTCTTCATTTCCAGGACAAGGGGCCTTATGGACGTGTAGTTCATTTGCAGCCGGCGACATGGCGAATAGGGTTTCCAGTTATCGGATCCGACCCTGACGGGGACGGTACGGGCGAACCCGTTTTACGATACAAAAAACCTAACGTCGGCAAGACATATCCACTCGAAACGCCGCAGGACAGCGACGAATTTAACGGCAACGCGATCGCCCCTCAATGGCAGTGGCACGCCAACCCGCGTGCGGAATGGGCATTTCCTTTTCCTCAACGAGGCGTGCTTCGAATGAATTCGGTGCAGCTGCCGGATGGCTACAAGAACCTGTTGGATCTGCCGAATCTTTTGCTGCAGAAATTTCCCGCCGAAGAATTTACTGTGACGGCAAAGGTCACGATAGCTCCGCGATTTGATGGCGAACGATTTGGCTTGGTGATAATGGGTTACGATTATTCCTATATCGGGGCAATTAACAAACAGGGCAAACTTACCGTTTCTCAATCAACCGCCAAGGACGCCGAGAAAGGCTCAGCGGAAACCGAGACGATGCCCCAACCATTGAATTCAAATGAAATTTATTTACGTGTAAAGGTTGAAAAGGGAGCGGTCTGCTCATTCAGTTACAGCACGGACAACAAGACGTTCACGAATGTGGGTGCGCCTTTCAAGGCCCGCGAGGGACGCTGGATCGGTGCAAAAGTCGGATTCTTTTATACAAGGCCCGGCAAGTTCAACGACGCGGGTTCGGCGGATATCGACTGGTTCAGGTTTGAAAAGTAAGAGTGACGCCTTTAGGCATTTCTTCTCAGACGTGTTTAATGCCTAAAGACGTCACTCTTACTTAGGCATAATTGATCTCCGCCGGCTCGAGGTTTGGAGCGAGCAAGTGCATAACCAGCAAAGCAACGAGATAGGCTGACGCGGCTATAATAAACACCGAAAAATACGAGCCGGTGTAAACAACGATGTAGCCGACGCTCGCCTGTAGGATCATGCCGCCGACCGATCCGGCCATTCCACCAAAACCTACGATCGAACCGACAGCCTGACGTGGAAACATATCCGACGCGGTCGTAAAGATATTTG
This sequence comes from Chloracidobacterium sp., assembly GCA_043749325.1. Lineage (GTDB taxonomy): Bacteria > Acidobacteriota > Blastocatellia > Pyrinomonadales > Pyrinomonadaceae > OLB17. Next base: position 3,694 of record JAYVDQ010000290.1, read on the forward strand.
CCGACCAGCCCTGGTGCGCCGCCGCGGCAATGCTGATCAACATTACCGAGACCCAGAGATTTGACGTGCTTGTCGCAAAAATGACCGGTATTACGAACAGCGCGCATATCAACATCGTCGTCTTTCGTGCCTTATTAACCGACCATCCGCGCTTGATAAAGCTTGACGAAAGCCATCCGCCGCCAATCGAGCCGATGTCGGCGACGAGGTAGATGACGATCAGTGGAGGGCCCAGTTTTGTGATGTCCAGGCCAAATTTTTGATTCAGGAACGGAGGCAACCAAAATAGCCACACCCACCAGATCGGGTCGGTCAGAAACTTCCCCATAGCAAACGCCCAGGTCTGCCGGTGCGGGATGAGTCGGACCCATGCGATCTTGGCCGTCGGTTCTTCTGCATCGGATTGAATATGAGCGAGTTCGCCGGGCGTGAGTTTTGTGTCTTCCTCGGGCCGGCGATACAACTTCAGCCAAAAAATGAGCCAGATAAAGCCGAGAGCACCAGTCACGATAAATGCCCACTGCCAGCCCCAGGTGACAGCTATGATGGGCACGGTCATCGGAGCAAAGATGGCTCCGACATTCGTTCCCGAATTGAAAATACCAGTGGCCAGCGCACGTTCCTTCTTTGGAAACCATTCCGCCACTGTTTTGATCGAGGCGGGGAAATTTCCGGCTTCGCCTAATCCGAGCCCGATGCGTGCGATGCCAAAGCCAATTGCTGAGCTTGCCAGAGCATGGGCCATCGCCGCCGCGCTCCAAAAGACCATCGCAAATGAAAAACCCTTGCGTGTCCCGAATTTATCCATCAAACCGCCGACCACGAGCAGCCCAAGCGCGTAGGCACCTTGAAATGCAGTCTGGATCCAGCCATATTCGATCGCATTCCAACCGATCGTCGCTCTAAACGTCTCATCGGTGGTCACGATCCCGAAAACCTGTCGGTCGATATAGTTAATGGTTGCCGCAAAGAATAAAAGCGCGCAAATGATCCATCGCCGTCTGCCGATACGTTCCGTAAATTCGGCTGCAATAGAAATTACGGCACCCGTTGCACTTGCTCCGGCCTCTTCCGGAGGAGAGATGTCGGATTCGGATTTAGGTTCGTCGGCTGCTTCGTTTATGTCGCTCATTTCTGTTTGGCTCCTATAAAGACAGTATTCCGGGAGAACAATATTCACGGCCATTTATTGTGGTCGTGATCGTCGGAAAATTTGGCGACGATGTTATTATCTCGACGCCGTTTTCGCTCACAATGCAGGTTTCTTCCACTTTAGTGCCGATGATCGACGGATTCCAGGCAAATGCCTGATTTGGCTGCACAATCTCGGTATTTTGCGGATGAGCTACCCATTCACGGCTCTTGTATCCAATCGCTCCACCCTGATGATGCTTGTTTATTTCGTCTGCAAAATTCCTTTCAGCATAGGCATTTGCTGCCGCTCTGTAAAGCTGAGAGGCAGTCGTTCCCGGGCGGGTTGCATCGAGTAAACATGCATTTACATATGCGGCGGCCTCGGTTTTTTGTTTCAATTCGTCTGGAACGTCGCCGATGCACACGATACGGCTCAGGCTTGTGATCAGGCCAGCGCGTTTTGCACACGTGACGAGCATAACCGTTTTTCCCCAACGCTTATCCGTCGGGACCGGATGCCTATACTGAGCGATGCGCTCATCTGCTGCGACGAGCGTCACGACCGAGGCCATTCCGCCCCGGGCAAACTCATGCCGCAATTTTTCCGCGATCTCGATCTCTGATTCACCGGGCGTCAGGTTGTCAATAACATTCCTTACGGCCACCCCCGCATCGCGACCGTGGGTGCGATAACGAGCCGCTTCGTCTGCGGTCAACGAATAGCGGCATTGGGCAATCTTACCTTCGATTGCTTTGGTCCCCACATCGAGAGCAAGGTCTGTCGCGATATCGCCCCCCGTGAGCAATGCTTTTGCCTTTTCAACTACGAAATTTCCAGTCGCTTTCTCGTCCTGCCACGGAAACTCGACCGGTTCGAAATTGTCAGACGAAATCTCCTCGATGAGCAGACGCGGGGTCTCGATGTTATTTGCCAGGAGGAATCGCTTCCCGTCCAATCTGACAAACAAATACGCCGCGCCGGTTTCGCGGCTGAGATCTATACCGTTCGAACTGCCACCCGTCAGCCACGCGAAATTATGCTGTGCGTTGAGCAGCACGCCACCGAGATTTTCTCGTTCGAGCATTCGCTGCAATCGTTCGGTTTTCTCGTCGAGTTCGGTTGCCACACTATATGACCTATTGATTCACACCGCTTGCCAGGAATCCGCCATCGACGACCAACACCTCGCCCGCTACATAGCTTGCGGCTTCGGACGCCAGAAAGATCGCGGCTCCGGCAAGCTCCTCGACGTTGCCGAATCGTCCCATAGGCGTTCGCGTCAGAAATTCCTGCCCCCGCTGCGTCTCGTCAAGCAGCTTTTGATTTAGGGCGGTCCGAAAGACGCCGGGCGCAATGGCGTTGACGTTGACGCCGTGTTTAGACCATTCGAGAGCCAATGATTTTGTAAGTGAGGCGACCGCAGCCTTGCTCGCGGAATACGCGGCGACCTCAAAGAGCGAAACAAATGTCGAGAGCGACGCAATATTGATTATCCGCCCGTAACCGTTTGCGATCATGTGCCGGCCGAAAACCTGGCAGCTTCGCAGTGTGCCGGTAAGATTAGTTTCCAGGATCGCGTTCCAGGTCTCGTCGTCGAGATCCAGCGTCGGCTCGCGTTTGGTGCGACCGGCAGAATTGACGAGAATATCCACTTTGCCAAATGCCGTTACACATTCACTAAGAAGGTTTTCGAGCGACGACCGTTCCGATACATCGGACGCGACGCGCAATGTCCGGCGGCCCTTTGCCTCGACCTCGGCCGCTGTCGCCTCCACCTGTTCGAACCGCCGGGACGTGCATACGACGTCAGCTCCGGCATCGGCCATCCCGAGCGCGATGGCGCGTCCGATACCCGAAGTCCCGCCGATTACTACAGCGACCCTGCCGCTTAAGTCCAATTTGGAAAAACTCATAGAGAAAACTTATAAATTAGGCAAAAGGTAATACCATTCGGCCACGTGACGCCATTGTCGGCTACATCGAATTGGATTGTCAAATTGGTCAAATATACCCATTTGCTACGATTTATCTTGAAAACCATGTAGGAGTTCGCCTGAAAAGCCTTTTTTGCCGCACTAACACTTGATTTTAATTGGTTTAACCAATTACAATATAGTGTTTATAGATATTCAAGTGAAAACTTCCTCACAAAAGATAGTAAACCGTAGGCTTGCGGGACACAATGTATGGTTGGGTTTTAGGCGCGATGCTTCAGCTGCGCCTAAAATCTACAGCTATAAGTACAACGTGCTTGAGAGCGAAGACACGGTTGGGCTGGCCATGTTTAACGAGCTTGTCGCCTATGCAGCCGACAAGCCGGGCGACATCACGATCGTGCTGCTGGGCGGCCGTGGTTCGCAGGCAATGTTTCGGCTGATTAATCGCCTGGCCGAAACAGGCGAGATAGACGATCTTTTGGGCCGCCTGCATGTCTTTACACAGGATGCCCTTGCCCCGATGCGCCTCAATAACGGGCTGAGCTTTGTGCGGGATTTCGAACGCCTCCTTGGGGAGACGTTCTTTGCGAAGATCAAAAGCTTTACGGCGATGCGGACTGAGACCAAAGATCTCGAAGGCGAACTCACGAATTACATCGAGCATCTGGAATCGCTCGGCGGCATCGACATCTTTTTTCTCGGTTTTGGGCCCGAGGCTGAAGGCGCGTCTCATCTCTGTTATATTAAGCCAGGCTCCGGAGCGGCCTTTGGCGATTTTGCCGGGATCATCCCCATATCGCCAACAATTCTCGAACATCACATTTCTAAATTTAAGGTCGGCGGCAGCGTGATCTCGTCAGACGACGAGACCGAATGCCGAAATGCAACACACATTCTGACGCTTGGGCCGGCGGCGATACTTGGAGCAAAACGCATCGTCCAGTCGATCGTGGATGCATCGACAGCACCGGCAAAGCGTGTTAGTTTTGAGCGTCTTATTGAGACGGATCTTTCGGGAGACGAGACGGAATTGGCTCGTCAGGTGGACGAAAATCCGGGGTTGCTGGTGAGGCTCCACCCGGATGTCAGGGTTTACGTTTTGCCCGATCTTTTGGTATGACATTTATGTTGGATACAATCACAGAAAAGGCCGTCGCCATTAGCGACTACGCGATCATCGTCAACCCCGACGACAATGTCGCCGTTGTCAAAAATGAGACATTTGGCGGTCTTGTATTGACGCTGCCATCTGGTGAGACGGTAACGGTCGAAAAGGCGGTCCCGCCCGGCCATCGTTTTGCCACGCGTGAGATACCGCCGCGCGAATTTGTCCGCCAGTACGGCCAGCCGATAGGCACGAGCCTCGGCATTGCAAAGGGCGAATGGGTCACGCACGACAACATGAGTGATGACGTGCCGGTGGTGCGCAATCTGCCTGATGATCTGCATACGCCCGCCCCAGATTATTTCGACCCTGAGGATGTTGAGACCTTTATGGGATTTCGCCGGACGGACGGCCGCGTCGGAACGCGCAATTTTGTGCTGATCGTGCCGACATCAATGTGCGCGAGCCATGAGGCCACGCAGATCTCGATGATGGCCGAATTTATGCATTACAGCCGCGAGAAATTTCCTAATGTGGACGGCGTCGTCGCGATCCCCCACAACAAGGGCTGCGGCTGTCAGGACGGCTCGAATTTGGACCTGATGATGCGGACGCTGGCGAATTACGCGGACCATCCGAATGTCGGCGGCGTGATCCTGATCGACCTCGGGTGTGAAAAGACCAATCTCTCGTTTGTCGAAAAATATCTGACAAAGCGGGACAAACCGATCCGGAAACCGGTCTTTAAGATTGGCATCCAGGATGTAGGCGGCACACAGGCAGCCATCGAACTCGGCCTGAAAGAGGTGGCCGCGATGCTGCCGGCGGTCAATGAATGTGTCCGCGAGGAATTTCCCGTCAGCGAACTTGTCCTCGGAGTAAAATGCGGGAGCTCCGATGGTTTTTCGGGGATCTCGGCCAATCCGTCGTTGGGCTACTGCTCGGACATTTTAGTGAAGAGTGGCGGGACCGTCTTGCTGACCGAAGTGCCTGAGTTTTGCGGCGCCGAGCATATTTTGGCCCACCGGGCGAAAGATTCGGCAACCGGACGAAAGATCTACGCGTTGGTTGATTGGTATAAGGAATACGCGTCGAAATTCGGCGGCGTTTTAGGCCAGAATCCGAGCACGGGCAACAAGGCTGGCGGCCTGCTGAACATTACGATCAAATCCCTCGGGGCTATCGTCAAAGCCGGAACAACACGTATCGAAGACTGCATCGAGTACGCCGAAACGCCGACATTAAAGGGTATTAATCTGATGCAGGGGCCGGGCTACGATCAGGAATCGACGCCGGGGCTTGTCGCGTCCGGAGCGACAGTCGTTGTTTTTACAACGGGTAACGGCACGACCATTGGAAACGCCATCGCGCCGGTCATCAAGCTGGCTTCGAACAATCGCGTATTTAAAAAAATGTCGCAGGACCTGGATATTTCGGCAGGAAACGTTATCGAGGGAACCGAAAGCATCTCGGAGGTAGGCACGCGGCTCTTTGAGCACGTGCGGCTGACCGCGAGCGGCGACATACAGGCTAAAGCCGAAATACTAAAACATCGCGAATTTCAATTCTGGGCAGAACAGACCGTTTCGCTGTAAGATGTTAATTTCAACCGTTTATGACATCTACGGCCGACTTCCAAACCGAATTATCACGAACTAATGGTCCTACGGGGCATTATGCCACGAAGGGCAGCCTGCTTTTGCGGTTTATCCGCGCGTCCCAACCCGTAACCCGAACCGAGATTGCTGAACGTCTGCGTATTGATAAGAGCACTGTTACCGAAAACGTCAAGCCGCTTATCATGAGCGGGGTACTTGTTGAGGCGAGCGATGACGGTAAAGAAACTGGCCGCCGCCGCCGAGTGCTTTCATTTGCCGCCGACAACAGATATTTCATCGGCGTTAATCTCGGCGTCCGCCGGTCGCAAGTCGGGCTGATTAGCCTCAGAGGCGAGATCACCGATGAGACGGATTTTGAAACACCCGCAAAACCGGACGTCGCTCTAAAGATGGTCCGGAATCGGATCGAGGACATTGTCATGCAGCGAGCCGGACGGGCCCCGGCAGTGATCGGGGTGAGCGTGCCGGGAATGGTCGATTCCAGGCGTCAAAAACTCTTATTTGCCCCTAATCTGAACTGGCGCAATGTCGATATTGCTGCGGCGTTACAACCCAAACCCGAAATTCAGGTAGTCGTGGAAAACGATTCGACGGCCGCCGCGATGTACGAAGCCCGCGTTAAGATACGCGATTCCGAAAACGGCATGATGACAAACTTTATCCTTGTCCGCTCAGGCACCGGCATCGGCGTCGGCCTCGTGATCGGCAGCGAGGTCTATCGAGGGAGCGGCCTTGGACGAGGCATTGCCGGTGAATTCGGACATATGACGATAGTCGCGGGTGGCAAGCAATGCGTCTGCGGCAACCGTGGATGTTGGGAAAAATACGCGTCCGCAGCGTCAGCGGCTTCGCTGTATCTGGGTGATCGCCCGCCGGCCAGGGGCGAGAGCGTACCGCGATTTGTCGAGATCGTCAGTAAGGCCGAGGTCGGTGACATTCGATCGCGCCGCACGCTCGAAAAGATCGGCGATTACCTCGGTATCGGCATCGCGAATGTCATAATGGGAATCGGCATTCCCCGCGTGGTAATCAGCGGAAGACTTGTGTACGGCTGGTCGTTTATCGAGGGACCGATGAAAGAGGCTATCAACCGGAGTATCGTCGGCAAGATCGAGGGCTGGTCTGTCGAAGCGGGCGAACCTGCCGGTGCCGCGATCGGCGGAGCGCTCGAAGTTGCGGTCGAGGAATATTTGAGTACTATAATATAGAGTTATGCAAACACAGATAAAATTAGAAAACATCGATCAGGCTACATGCGTTGTCAAGGGCACCAATAAGCAAAAAGGCCGCACTATTTCGGTCTCACCGGGGACTACCGCGTCCCGGAATCTGTTTTACGGCCGCATTATTATCGAGGCTGGCGATGCCCCGATCGCTTTCGCGACCGAGGGGCACGAGACAGGCCTTGTCTGCCTGAACGGCAGCGGTATGGTCACGACAGGCGGCCAGGTGTTTAAGATGAACCGGTATGACGCGTTGTATGTACCGCGTGATTCGAAAATAATTGCGGCGAGCGATGGAGCGTTTGACCTGGCCGAGATCTCATCGCCGGTCGAAAAGCAGTATCCGCTACAGTTTGTCTCGTTTGCCGATATCCGCGAGGATCCTGCCCTGCACTTTACGGCGGGCAAACCGCCGACCGAACGCGATCTGAATGTTCTCTTTGGCAAGAATGTCGAGGCGGGACGCATCATGGCGGGCGTAACGTTTTCATCCGAGGGCAACTGGACCTCGTTTCCGCCGCACGAGCATCACCACATGCTCGAAGAGGCCTATCTTTACATCGATATGCCGGCTCCGCAATTTGGCATTCAGATGGTTTATACCAATTTTGACGAACCCGAGCTGGTTCAGGTCGTTCGCGAAGGCGATGTCGTCCTGATGCCAAAGGGATATCACCCGAATGTTGCGGCTCCCGGTGGATCGATAAATTTTCTGTGGATGATGGCCGCCAATCGTGAGGGTGAGGACAGGCAATTTGGTGTTGTCAACGTGCAACCTGAATTCGACACCGGTGCCACCGGACTGGAAGCGTCGCAGAAATAAAGAGATATGATCCTCGATAAATTTAAACTTGATGGAAAGATCGCCCTTGTCACCGGTGCATCGGTCGGTCTGGGGCAGGGAATGGCACTTGCGCTGGCAGAGGCCGGGGCCGATGTCGCCTGCCATTGCCTGAACGCCGGTGAGGCCGACGAGACGGTCGCAAAGGTCGAAGCATTGGGCCGCCGAGCGGTCTCTATCGCCGGAAACATGGCTGACAAAGAGACGCCGAAACTTGTGGTTGCGGATGTCGTCGCTGCCTTTGGCCGCATCGACATTCTCATAAATAACGCCGGAATGATCCGCCGCACGCCGGCTGTCGATTTTTCGGAGGAAGATTGGTCGACCGTTATCGAGGTCAATCTGTCGAGCGTTTTTCGCACGTCGCAGGCGGCCGGGCGGCACATGATCGAGCAGGGTTCGGGCAAAATTGTTAATATAGCTTCGCTGCTTTCGTTTCAGGGCGGTATCACGGTCCCCGCTTATACAGCGTCGAAATCTGGTGTCGCCGGCTTGACCAAGGCTCTGGCGAACGAATGGGCGAAACACAACATAAATGTCAACGCGATCGCTCCGGGTTATATGGCAACGGATAATACGACGGCATTGCGGGCCGACGAGACGCGAAACCGCCAGATACTCGAACGCATCCCGGCCGGACGCTGGGGCACGCCCGACGATCTTGCGGGTACCGCAGTTTTCCTGTCGTCAGCGGCAAGCGACTACCTCCAGGGGCATATTCTCGTTGTGGACGGCGGGTGGATGGCGAGATAGATCAGTTGGCAGCGGCGGGCGGCAGAGTGCAGTAAAATCGAAGACCAAAGACAAAAAATCAAAGATCCGGTTCTATGTTAAAGATCAAATCAAAAGACGAATGTAAATGGGACATCGTTAGCCTTGGCGAGGTCATGCTGCGCCTCGATCCCGGCGACAAGCGTATCCACACGACCCGGTCATTTGAGGTTTGGGAGGGCGGCGGTGAGTATAACGTGGCTCGCGGATTGAAACGATGTTTCGGCCTCGATGCAGCGGTCGTGACCGCTCTGGCGGAGAATCCGATCGGTAAACTCGTCCAGGACCTGATCTATCAGGGCGGTGTCGATCAGTCGCACGTAAAGTGGGTCAAATACGACGGCGTCGGCCGGACAACGCGTAACGGTATGAACTTTACCGAACGAGGGTTTGGTGTCCGCGCGGCTCTCGGTTGCTCGGATCGCGGAAACACGGCGATCTCACAGCTCAAGAAAGGTGATATCGATTGGGACAAGATCTTTGGTGAGGAAGGTGCCCGATGGCTACACACCGGCGGCATTTTCTGCGCTTTGTCCGAGACGACACCGGAGGTCGCCAAAGAGGCGATGGAGATCGCTAAAAAATACGGAACAATAATTTCGTACGACCTCAATTACCGCGACTCGCTTTGGAAGTCGATCGGTGGTCAGGCAAAGGCCCAGGAAGTAAACCGCGATCTGGCAAAATACGTTGACGTGATGATCGGCAACGAAGAGGACTTCACGGCGTGCCTCGGCTATGAGGTCGAGGGGCAGGACGAAAACCACTCAAAGCTCGACATCGTCAATTTTGAAAAAATGATCCGACGCGCGGTCGCGGATTTTCCAAATTTTGCGGTCGCGGCGACGACACTTCGAAATGCCAAAACTGCATCGATCAACGATTGGGGAGCGGTCTGCTTTACCGGCGGCGAGCTTTATCAGGCTACGCTGCGGCCCGATCTCGAGATATTTGATCGCGTCGGCGGCGGCGATTCGTTTGCCTCGGGTTTGATCTACGGTTTTCTGATCGGCGAATCTCCGCAATATGCGGTGAACTGCGGCGCGGCCCACGGAGCGTTAGCAATGAGCACGCCGGGTGATACTACAATGGCGAGTTTAGCTGATGTTCAGAGAGTGATGAAAGGCGGCGGCGCCCGCGTAGCGAGATGATATGAATAAAGCGGAAATTGTAAAACAGATCGAAGAAATTGGCCTCGTTCCCGTGGTACGGGCTTCTTCAG
>JAYVDQ010000291.1:0-4181 GCA_043749325.1 Chloracidobacterium sp.
CCGGTTGGAGCGATCTCAAACTCAAAATACTTATTTCGCTCGTTCTTATCCGGCGCGATAAATATCTCGCAAACATCACGATCCCACAGCCCTTTTGTCTTTTTCGTCAGATCCGGCGTCTCGCTGACCACAAGAGGCTCATTTTGATTTGCTTCAAAACGCACATAAAGAGCCGTGTCCGACCATAAAAGCTGTGCTGTGGAGTGGCGAGATGGAGGTGTGTCTTTACCCGACCAATAGAGAACTATCTCAACAGGCTTCGCGCGTTTCCAACCAGCATTAGCCAGTGACGATATAGGGAATTCCTTTGCAATATGTATGATTTCAAGCCGGGTATTCATAGTGTTGGGGCCTTGCCCTGCAACCATGTCCGGAAGCAGCGTCGCCAGGAGAATAAAGGAAAGAAAAAGCAAACAGTCGCATATTATCTAAAATACGGAAACCGTCCTCGCCACTGTTAACGCTTCGGCGGGTTATTTACGCTTTACCCGCTCAAACTCGACCGTCCAAACGTTAACATTGTCCGGCAGCGGCGGTGCCGGATGCAAAAAGAGCCGGTTTCCCGAAAGCGTGAAGAACCGTTTGCGGTCGGTCCCTGCGAGATTTGGCACCCTATCGACTTCGATGTGATGAACAACGTAGCCGTCTCTTTCGTTGACTTCATAAGTACCGCAGTAGGCGACCAATCCGCCCATTGCAGAACTCAACTCTGCGTTGGTTGGCATCGGAATGGAATTCCAATTCGGCCGGTCAGGGTTGGCGAGCAGCGCGCACATTATGCCGGCATCGCTGTAGATAATGTAGCCTTTCCCGTGCGGGCCGGGTTGTGGATCCGGCCGCGTGGTCCCGTCAGTCATCTGCTGCGAGGCCGAAACCAACCGCCAGGTGCCAACGAGTTTCGACGTCTTGCTTACGGGCTTCTGTGCCCATGATGCTTGAGAGGCGGTTCCGCAAACCGCCAGCATCGCGAATGTCATTAATAAAGTTTTCATATACTCCCTCGATCCAGGCGGGGATAACTTTTAGATGATACGTCGGCTCGAAAAAACTACGTATTCAACACCGATTTAAAAGCCATCTTGGCCAGCTTCCAGGTGCGGTCCCAGTTGATCTTACCGCCCTCGTCGCGGCCCATGAGTTTATCGACGAACATCTTGCGAAAATCGTTACCCTCGCGGCGAAGCATAAATTCCTTGGCGTACGGCTTGGCCGTTTCGAAGAAGTTAAACTCAGGATCGGTCACGATGCCTATACCCTCAAGTGTCATCAGTGCCCGCATTATGTAGGTGAAATTTGACGGGAGCCGGAACGGGTAATCGTACATCACGTCCGCCAGATCGTAGGTCAGTTCCTTGAAATTGACATCCTTGAGTTTCAGATTGAAATGAAACTCGAACATACGTTCGACGACCGGTTTGATGACGCTCGGGTTTGTGCCGGGTTTGAGAAAATCGAGTTCGATCAGATCTTCGGCGATCCCGCCGGGATCTTTGCCAACGACATGAAAGAACGCGTCGATCATTTTCGCCTGCAATTGCGGCGTGATGCGGCCGACCATGCCGAAATCAAAAAATGCCAGTCTCCCGTCGGGCATCACCAGCAGATTGCCCGGATGGGGGTCAGCGTGAAAGAAACCATCCTCAAGCAGTTGCTTGAGATAGGTCTTAATAAGCAGGCGGTTTACTTTTTCGGGCGAAATATTTTGCCGCCGCTGTTCTTCGAGATCGGTGACCTTGGTGCCGTGGATGAACTCCATCGTCAGCACCTTGGCCGTCGTTGCGTTCCAGTAGATCTTAGGCACGTGAATGTTGCTCCAATTTCTGAAGCTGTCGCGAAACTGCTCCGCGTTTCGGCCTTCAGCAGCGTAATCCATTTCCTCGTGTATCGTGACATCAAATTCTCGCAGCATCCCGGCCCAATCAGCGTTCTCATTCAATTGCGGGAACCGCTCGGCGAATTTAGCTACTTTTCTGAGAATGACGATATCGCCCTTGATCGTTGCCTCCAGGTTCGGCCGCTGTACTTTAACGGCGACCTCTTCGCCCGTGTGGAGCCGCGCGCGATAAACCTGTCCAAGCGAGGCCGCGGCGACGGGCTGAATCTCGAATTCGGCGTAAACCTCGTTGATCTTTTTGCCCAATTCATGCTCGATCCGCGCGAATGCGACATCATTCGGAAATGGGGGAACCTGATCGACAAGAGTGCCAAGCTCCTTTACGAATGGCAACGGCAGAAGGTCGGCCCGCGTACCCATCGACTGGCCGATCTTGATGAATGTCGGCCCGAGGTCGATCAGTTTCTCTCGTAGCCAGACGGCCTGCTTTTTTTGATTCGATTCTTTATTTGCATTGTTTCCAATGAAAAATCTCCGCAACGTACGTATGAAAAGGTCAAAAGACCATTGGCGAACACTGTAAAGTTTTTCGCCATAAACGGCGGCCCGCGTTAGACCCCGTGCCGTTTCCAAACGGGCGGCAGATCTTTTCTGGTTATGTTTTCGATGAATATCGTATTGGTCGAGATATAGATAGAGCGAGAGCATTGCGATGACGCGGGATATCTGAAAAAGCCGCAGGTAACCGCGAATCCCGTGATATTTGCTCTCTACAGCCGTCTCGACCTTTTTAAGTGACTGTTCCTCTTCGATCAGTTGGTCATTCGAAATCTTTTTGGCGATCGCCAATTCACCAGTCGGCACGAAAGCGCCGCCATCGATTGCGGACGTATTCACTCGATCTTTTACAGCAAGTTCGTTCATCATTTATTCAGTGATCTTCATAAGATCGCAATCATATTCTTTACGCCCTGATGGCGAAAATAGTTCCTCGCACGCCGCGTGTCCTTTTCGATCTGGGCTTTGAGCTCGTCAATGCCGTTAAATTTGCGTTCGTCGCGAATGCGGTAAAGAAATCGCACCCGCAGCACATCTCCGTAAAGATCGCCGTCAAAGTCGAATATATAGCTTTCGATAGACGGCTCGGAATCCGATTCAAACGTGGGGCGGACGCCGATATTCGTGATGCTCTTACGCCATTTGCCGTCGATGAGCGTGGCAGTAGCATAGACACCGTAACGCGGGATCACGCGGTTATGAGGTTTTAGATTGGCCGTCGGAAAGCCGATCGTGTGGCCGCGTCGGTTGCCGCGAATGATGACGCCCTCGACGCCGTATGGACGTCCGAGCATGCGGCGGGCGAGATTAACACGGCCTTCGTCAAGCAGTTTGCGGATCTTTGATGAGCTGATCCGCTGTCCGCGAATCTGTACCTCATCGACCTCGTCTGCCGTAAAACCGAGATCTCCGCTCATTTTGCGAAGTAGGTCGATGTTTCCACCGCGATCCTTGCCAAAAGCGAAGCCTTTGCCAAGATAAACCTCTTTTGCATGTAGCCGGTCGTGGATGATTTCTGACAAGAAATTCTCTGCTGGTTGGCTGGCAAATTCGCTGGTGAACGGTATTACGATGGCTTGTCCGATGCCAAGAACCTCGAGATTAGCAAGCCGCTGATCGAGTGTCTGAAGCAGCGGGGGAGCCGATTCGGGATGCAGTACGGCACGCGGGTGCGGGTCGAACGTGATAGCCGTTGCCACCGCGTCAACGGCCTTTGCCCGCTCGACGACCGTCTGCATTATCCGCTGATGCCCGAGATGCAGCCCGTCAAAAACGCCAAGCGTCAGGACCGTCGGCCGCGAGATATTTGCATTTTCGGTGCCGTGAAAGATTTTCATCTGTTTTAAAATCTTATTTTAGCGAGCAACAATAGGCAAACTGTCCGGCCACCCCAATGGGTGGTTTGGGCCGAGCTAATAATAATCGGCATGCAAAAACTTTACAGGTATATAATACCGATATTATTGAAGGAACTGTTCAAACGATTTTCGCTGAACGCAGACGTTCGGAAGGATTACTTTATATGAAAAGATTACTTCTCGTTCTCATCATCGTACAGGCATTGCCGCTTGTCGAAAACGCTCAGACAAAACAACCGGCACCAAGTCCACGCACTGTGGTAACAACCAAGATTTCTCCGTCTCCGACACCACCGCCGACCACGTCGCCCATATTACCTGCCCCCGGAACTCCGAGCAATCGATTATTTAGTGACCGTCCTTTTGATAAGACAAGTGTGGATTGGCTAAAAGTTCCTAATGATTTTTACGGAAACGATTTTAAGAAAATT
>JAYVDQ010000292.1:0-2321 GCA_043749325.1 Chloracidobacterium sp.
TCTTCTTCTTACTGCCGAGACTCAGGCTTTGCGGCTGCGTTTGTTCACTGTCGGCTGGGACCCAATCCCAATTAGGGTCGGCAGACGGTTTGTAGGCTCGATCGATTGCCTGCCCCGTCGTGGAGTCCACGACCAGGCCGGGCGTATATGTCTGCGGGAAGCGATACACAGCGTTCGATGGTGCGGCTACAGATCGACTCGTCAAAATAAATCCTTTTGCGTTTGTAATAAAACCTGTCCCTCTTACGTTGCCGCCAATCTGTTTTTCTGCTTCGGAAGACTTGTTGTCTCGTAACACCGGTTCGATCCGCCCTGATGGCAACCGAACGTAGAGAGGTGCGGGTCCGCTCTCTGTAATGGTCCATGCATGGTATACCGGAGATTGCGTGATCTTGTTCATCAAGTGCCACGTGACCTCGACGTAAACTACAGCATTCTGATATTTGGTGTTAATCTCGTTGGCTGGCATTCCTGCGGTCCGCTTTTCGATCTCGCCTGTTCGAGTGCTTACCTTGCTGAAGTACCAGTACCCGCCGCCAATGGCTCCCACCACGAGGAGCAAGATCAATCCCAGTGCAACAGTACCTATAGTGCCGAACTTCCGTCCTTGTTCACGTTTGGTCTCCGCGACAGCCTGTGAAACCATACGTTCGACCGTCGCTTTGCCCACTGTGCCCACCGGCTTAGCATCGCCTGCAAAGCCTGCGGCAGCACCAACGACTCGGGTCGACGGAATAGTGGGAGCCTGCGCATCGAATGCTCGGGTGGTCTTTATCCGCTCGGTCGATCTAGGCTCTACATCAAAAGTAAATTCCGGCCCGCCTGGGCCGAACTGTACCCGGTCGCCTGGAGCGAGTTTTACACTGGCATACACACGCTGCTGATTTAGAAACGTGCCGTTACTGCTGTTGAGATCAGTCAATAAAAAACCGTTGGGATCGGCGGGGTCCCGCGCGATCTTGGCATGCTGCCGGCCCACGAGGTCATCCCTGTCGGCATCGTATTTGACCGTTGCGGTCAGATCGCGCCCAAAAATAAGTTCATTGTGGTGTTTAAGAGAGAACTCCTCTACCTGATTGGCTTTCGAGCCTGAGAGGTGTTTGATCAACATCCTTTCCATAACGGGGACTCCTTCTTTTGCTGTATTGAAAACGGGTTCCTTATTCTAAGCCCAATTGCACACAAAAATCTACCCGAAATCCAAAGATTGCGTAAATTAATCTAATTCCCAGTAAACAACCTATCATCAAGCGGCACGTTGAATTTTGTTTGTAGGATATTGAACTTGATCGTGATGGTGATGCCGGGGGCCTTTTGGCGGATGGTCATTGGTATTCGAAGGCCGTTGACGCTTTCATAATCGGCGAAGTCAACCTCGGTAGCGAATTCGACCCCCGGCGTTGTTGTGTTATCGGTAAACTGCCAGTGCTCCAGCAATTTTGTGGTTGCGTTAAAATACATGTGCTCCGTCAGGCCGTCCCGCGTTTTCAGTTCCATTGCAATAACATCTTTTTCGCCCAGCTTTTGTTTCCCGGTGACGTTGATTGTCGTATACAGTCTTTTGAGCGACGGTACATCACCCAATCCGAGAGCGTTGTTCCTCCGGTTTGACTCGACTTCAGCGGCCGACAGTTCCTCAATCGCCTTTCCTGATGAGGCGTTCCAGCCGCGGTTGCCGTTAAATACTTCGCCGGTAATGGTGCCGTTCGGGAATTTTATTAGGCGAAGATATTTGTCAGGCTGCTTGTTGTAAACCTCCACATCTGTATTTATCTTCTGGCCGTTGATCTCGTTTTCCATAATGCCGATCAGGACGAGCGTGGTGATTTTTTTGCCCTGCTCGCTGCCGATCGCTTTGGCGTACGAGTTCAACACGTCGTCGGCCAGGGGCAGCCTCTCAGCCGGGGCCGGGCCATGATCGATCCGCGTCGGAACATTGACCTCCGTTTTTGCGGGAGCATTGCCGCGAAAGTAAAACTCTCCACGCAACGAAGACGAGTCCCACGGCACCTGCTTGCCGCCGCTTGCGACATCGACGCCCTTTCGCACCTCTTTGAATGTTTCTTCGATCTTGAGATTTGGCTGTTTCAAAGCCTTTAGCATCTGCGAAGTATACAGTCCGTTGCGGCCGTCGCCGTCGCTCGCGGTTTTGTCGGGAGATGTCGCGTATGCGATAAACGTGCCCGTCGGAGCCGAGATCTGCGCCAGCCCGCCAGCGTCCTCGCCGCGTGTCCACGAACGCGCAAAAGGATTGTTGCGGCAAGCATCAAGAATAACGATATTTAGCCCGTTATTGGCCGTGTCGAGCTTTCTGAGCACAA
>JAYVDQ010000293.1:0-5106 GCA_043749325.1 Chloracidobacterium sp.
CGAGGACATCGTTGATACGGGCTTGACTCTCTCACGGCTGCTCGACATTCTCGGTTCGCGTGGCGCCAACTCAATAAAACTCGCGAGTTTTCTCGATAAACCCGAGCCGCGTATCAAAAAAGAGCTTTTGATCGATTACACCGGTTTTGTCGTCCCAAATAGATTCGTCGTCGGCTACGGCCTCGATGCGGCCGGTCGATACCGCAATCTGCCATTCATCGCAATAGTCAAAGATCCGTCGGCCGCCTAAGAATTTTTGCCCGCGAATAACGCGAATAAACGCGAATAAAAAGATCGCAGGTTTTGCCACTGAATTTGCGGCAACTAATAAAACACCTAATTCTTTCCTATTAGCGTACATTCGCGTTATTCGCGGGCAAATCTCTTATGTCGGCGGCTCCATTACCGTTCCGCATTTTTCGCATGTCCGCAGGCTTGGATGCCCGTAAAATCTCTCGAACACACCTTGAAACTGAGTAGTTATATCCTCGAGCTGAAAATATTCTCCGTAGAGCTTAGTGTTACAGTTTTCGCAGAACCAGAGCAGGCCGTCGAGTTCTCCGTCGCGGCGTTTGCGTTCGATGACGAGGCCGATGGTGTCCGCCCCGCGGATCGGATTGTGGGGAATGCGCGGCGGGAGAAGGAACATCTCGCCCTCGCGGATCGGAACCTCGATGGCTTTGCCGTCTTCCTGGATCTGGACCTTTATGTCGCCTTCGAGCTGGTAAAATAGCTCTTCGCCCTCGTCCCAATGATAATCTTTGCGCGAGTTCGGCCCGCCAACCACCATCACAATAAAATCATCCGCGTCATAAACGCACTGATTCGCCACAGGCGGCTTGAGCAAATGCCGGTGCTCGTCTATCCAGTTTATGAAATTAAAAGGGCGTCGAATCATAAGGATTTTGCCCACGAAAGGCACGAAAAGCACTAAAAGAGAAATTTTCTATAGAACGATTCTCTCATATTCTATTCTTGGATGGTGTCCGAAATTTATCAGGAGGCCGAGACGGAATTTGTTTGCATGGAGATAATTCAGGACTTGGGAACGGTGCTCGTCAATAAGCCGCGATAGAGCTTTTAATTCAACAATGATGGAGCCGTAACACAAGAAATCGATTCGGAAGTGCTGAGTCAATTTCGTCCCTTTGTAGTCCAATTCCACAACAGCCTGAGATGCAAAGGGGATGCCCTGAAGCTGAAATTCCAAAGCAAGACATTCCTGATAGATGGATTCGGTGAAACCGCAGCCTTTTTGCTTATAAACTTCAAAACAAGCGCCTATGATCTTATATGATTCTTCACGATAAATTATCTCAGGCATAATATTTCGAATATATTATTTTCGTGGCTTTCGTGTGTTTCGTGGGCAAATAATTCTCTACATCTCCGCTATCATATTCACCGTCCGCCAATTCCGACCAGTCGCGGCGATTTTCAGCTTTTTGTCGATAAATCCCTTGCCGACCGCACTGTCGGTGATATGGATCTTTAGCAAACAAGCTACGTGGCGGCCCTGAATTGCAAATATCTCATTTTCGTTGCCCTGCTCTAGGAGCAGAGCCTGCTGCTCCTCGGTCAGTTTCTCGTTCAGGAAGAAGATATGGACATCCTTGTGGCTTTCGAATTGCCCTTTAAACGGGTTCCACTTTACGACCTCTTCGATCTCAGCCATCGATCGCACCATCACGGAGATATCAAAGCCAAATTCTTTCTGAATTGCATCGTGTATCTTCTTCGCGAGTCTGGCGCCGTCGGTTTTGGCCGTATCAAAGATCAAATTTCCGCTATTGATGTAACTTTTTACATTCTTAAATCCGAGCGACTCAAATGTCGTCCGGAGCGTTTCCATCTTGATCATGTTTTTCCCCGTGACATTAATGCCGCGAAGTAGTGCCACATATTTCATTAGGCGTTACGCATGTCAATGACAAACCGGTAGCGAACGTCCGACCTGATAGTCCGGTCGTAAGCCTCTTCGATCTTGTCTGGGGAGATCATCTCGATGTCCGACGTGATATTGTGCTGCGCACAATAATCGAGCATTTCCTGTGTCTCCTTGATGCCGCCGATGCCCGAACCGGCAAGCGTCCGGTTATTCGCGAGGATAGAAAATGCAGCCACCGAGAGAGGTTTTTCGGGCAAGCCGACGAGGACCATTGCACCTTCGTATTTAAGCAGGCCCAGATAGGGATTAATGTCATGCTCTGCGGAAACTGCGTCGAGAACAAAATCAAATGTTCCGGCGAGCGGCTTGAAAACAGCCGGATCGCGGGTGACGACAAAATTAGCCGCACCGAGTTTTTTTGCATCGGCCTCTTTACCGGGCGACGTGCTAAAAACCGTAACCTCAGCGCCCATCGAAGCCGCGAGTTTCACACCCATGTGTCCCAGGCCGCCGAGACCGACGATCCCGACCTTCATTCCCGGACCCACATTAAAACGACGAAGCGGCGAATAGGTCGTGATTCCCGCACAGAGCAGCGGAGCCACGCCTGCAAGGTCCTGATCGCCTGCGACCTTTAGAGCATATGCCTCATCCACGACATAGTGTTTAGAATAGCCGCCGTAAGTCGGCGTTTTTTCGTCCATCTCTGTCCCGTTGTATGTCATCGCGGTATGTACCATGCAAAATTGCTCGACATCTGCCTTACAGTTCTCACAATGGCGGCATGAATCAATGAAACATCCGATGCCAGCGATGTCGCCGACCTCAAATTTTGAAACCGCGCGACCGACTTGCGAGACCGTACCAACGATCTCATGCCCCGGCACCATGGGATATATCGACGGGCCCCATTCGCTCTTTGCCTGGTGAATGTCCGAGTGGCAAATGCCCGCGTATTCGATATCGATCAGTATGTCGTTTGGCCCGACATCACGACGCTCAAAACTGAACGGCGCAAATTTGGCATTTAAATCGTGTGTTGCGTAACCCTTTGTTTCTAACACTTATTTCTCCTTTTGAATCTGTGGTAGCCCGCACGTAAGTAAGGGCTCCTGACACTCTATTTTAGTCTATCGTTGCGATCACCTTAAGTTCTATCGCGATCGGCGTCGGCAAGGCGTTCACCTCAAGCGTGGTCCGGCACGGCCAGTTGTCGGCAAAATATTCCGCATAAATGCGATTATAGGCCGCAAAATCCTCCTTCATATTGGTCAGAAAAACAGTCACATCGACGATTTTGTCCCACGACGAACCCGCATCCTCTACAATGTAACGCACATTTTGAAATACCGACCGGCATTGCGCTTCGATGTCGTAGGAAACGATATCGTTATCCTCATCCAACTCGACACCCGGTATTTGTTTCGTCCCACGCTTACGCGGACCGACACCGGACAGGAACAGCAGATGCCCGACTCGGCGGGCGTGCGGGTACGAGCCGACCGGTTCGGGGGCTTTCGACGAATTTATGATGATATCGCTCATATGATGATCTTGCTGCTTGTGCTTCAAAAAACAATCCGATTGCGGGAATATAACCGGCCTTTCCAAGCATCTTAAATATGGATCAGAATGTATTTCATGCTTAAATGAGTATATTAAAGATTGAATCCGATATGAAGCGATTGCGCGAATTCATCGACAGTGAGGCATTTATGGCAGTTTATTTTATACAATTTTTGTCGTTTCTATTGATGAGCACGTCGATGGCGTGCAGTGTGGTGAAATCGTCCCCTGAGATGGTTGTGCCCCCCGAACCGGTCGCCGAATCTCCGGCATCCGCAAAGGGCGAGCAGACAGCGATTTTCGCGGGCGGCTGTTTCTGGGGTCTAGAGGCCGTTTTCGAACACGTGAAGGGCGTTACCGACGTAAAATCGGGGTATTCGGGCGGCGAAGCTAAAACTGCTCAATACGATCTCGTTAGCGAAGGCGATACCGGCCACGCCGAATCGGTTAAGGTCACATTCGACCCTGCAAAGGTCACATATGTGCAGCTCCTGACCGTATTCTTCTCCGTCGCACATGATCCTACGCAGCTCAATATGCAGGGCCCTGACCATGGCACACAATACCGTTCGGCGATCTTCTATGCAAACGAAGAGCAGAAAACTCTGGCTCTCCAATACATCGACGCGATCAACAAATCCAAGGCGTTTCCCAAACCGGTCGTAACGCAGGTGGTTCCGCTCAAGGCCTTTTACGCGGCCGAGGACTATCATCAGGATTATCTCGTCCACCACCCGGACCAGCCTTATATTGTCATCAACGACGCTCCAAAGGTCGCGGATCTCAAGAAACGGTTTCCGGATCTGTACGTCGAGAAATAAAAGAAAAATTAGCGACAGATTACACGGATAAAACGGATAGGCAGTTTTGCCATTTTCATATCGGTCTTATCCGTGTAATCTGTGGCCAAATATTCTTATTTCGACTTTTCCGCCCAGATCTGCACGAGATTTACCAGAGTATCGGTTGTCTTTTCCAAACCCTTTCGCGAATTAAATTCCAGCTTACCGTGAAAATTATGCCCGCCGGTAAATAGATTCGGCGTCGGCAACCCTCTCGCGGTGAGATTCGAGCCATCCGTTCCGCCGCGGATCGGCCGCAACTCAGACGGGACCCCCGCACGCTTTGCCGCCTCGATCGCATAATCGGTCAATTGCGGATATTTCTTGAGCACCTCTTTCATGTTCAGGTAGCCGAGCTTCGATTCATAGTCGATCTTGACCTGCGGAAATTTCTTCTGCGTTTTGGCGACAAGGCTTTTTAGCAGAATTTCTTTTGCCGCAACGCCGCTCAAATCGAAATCGCGTATTAATATCTTGATCGTCGTCGTCTCAATATCGAGCGAACCGACGTATGGATGGACAAATCCTACGCGGCCCTCGGTCGTCTCGGGCCGAATTTTCACGAGTGGAAATTGGGCGAGAAAGTCACCCGCGGCATACATAGAGTTAATGAGAATTCCCTTCGCCGTGCCAGGATGCGTCGATTTGCCATGAAACGTGACGGTCGCCGTGCGTGCCGACCAGGTCTCATTCGAAATATCACCAAGCTGCTCGCCGTCTACCGTATAGGCGAATTTCGCTCCCCAGCCCTCAATATCAAACTTATCGATGCCGCCACCCACCTCTTCGTCGGGCGTGAAAGCGATTGCT
>JAYVDQ010000294.1:0-4660 GCA_043749325.1 Chloracidobacterium sp.
GCCGGTGGAGAGAATCTCGCGGAAGAGACCCGCGAAGAGATCGAACGAATTTGGGGTGCATCGTATTACCTCAACTACGGCCAGACTGAATCTTTTGGCGTAATTGGCGTAGAATGTGCGAAAAAAAATGGCTATCATAGGAATGATCTAAACTTTTTCTTCGAAGTTGTCGATGTCGGTCCAGACGGGCAAGGCGAGCTTGTATATACGACGTTGACGCGAGATGTAATGCCGCTGATCCGTTACCGGTCAACCGACATCACTAGACTGATAGATGAGCCATGCCCATGCGGTCTCTTTGCCAAACGCATTGCAAAGATCACCGGGCGTTGCGATGAAATGATAGTTTGCGGCATGGGAAATATTAGCCCGTGGGTATTTTCGGAAATTTTGCGTGATATTAAGCCCGCCACAGATGAATGGCAGGTGAGGGTTTGGCATGAGGATTTTCGAGATGTTGTGGAGCTTCGCGTTGAGATCAACTTGGCCAATAATGGTGATACGGCTCACACGGTGGTCGAGGACGCAAGGAAAAACATGCGCGATCGTTTTCCTGATTTTTGGAAAAACTATGAGATGCAGCTTTATGATTTTCGTGTCGTTACGGTGCCACGTTTGAGTCTGCGCAACGCGCGAAAATTAAGGCGTTTGATCGCTCTGGACGCGCCGCCTACTGAAACTCACAAGGAGGTTCCTGCATCCAATGAGCATAGTTTGGCGAAAACGATAATATGAGACGGGTTGGATTCATTGTTATTATTCTCGGTATTCTGGTGTGCGGAATTTCCGCACCTGCACAGACATTGCCGGCCGATCTGAGTGTAGTTGTTACGGATGCCGAACAGCTCGCCGTCGTCGGTGCAGCTTGTTCTCTGACCCAAGCCGGCAAAATAATCGCAACAAAAATAACCGACGAGAATGGAGCGGCGACATTTACCGGATTGCGGCCCGGGGTCTACGATCTGCACGTCGAAAAGGAAGGATTTGCGAAATTTGAGAAACAGGATCTACAACCTTCGAAAGCGCTGACCCGAATCGCGGTAACGTTAAATATTTCGACTGTCTCGGCAGAGGTGAGGGTAGAAAATCCGGCTACGAACGCGAATACGGTGGAATCTGGTTCATCCCTGCCGGCGGGAAATATTCAGCGACAAGCCGTAGAGCGTTTGCCGCTTGCGACTAAGAGAGTTGACGAAGCGATCCCCCTTGTACCAGGTGTAATTCGCTCGTCGGACGGCCAGATCAGCATTAACGGAGCGAATGAACAGCAAAGCGCCTTTCATGTAAACGGCTTGAATGTTTCCGACCCTGCGAGCGGAAATTTCCGCCTGAATTTGCCGGTCGATGCCGTCGAATCGGTCCAAGTTTTTCGCCATCCATACTCGGCGGAGTATGGACAGTTCACCGGTGGTTTAACTAATATTGAGACACGGCGTGGCGGCGACAAATGGCATTATGAGATAAACGATTTCCTTCCAGATTTCCGCTTTATAAACGGCAAGATCGTCGGCGTCCGTGACGATTCACCCCACGTTAATTTCAACGGTCCGATCTTCGCCGATAAGTTATATTTGTCCCAATCGCTTGGGTACACCGTCTCAAAAATTCCGGTCCGGGGGCTCTCATTTCCGAATAATGAAACTATTTCCGAGTCTCAAAGCTACTTTACCCAGATCGATGGAAATGTGAACACGAAACACTCTGAGACCTTTACGTTCGGGTATTTTCCCGAACGACAGAGCTTTATCAACTTGGACTTCTTCAGGCCGAAGGCCGTCACGCCAAATTATAAGCAAAAAGATTTTGTTACGACTTTCCGCGACAACTACGCTCTGGGCGACGGATTGCTGCAAACATCGGTTTCGATCAAACGATTCGAGGCTCATATTTGGGGACAAGGTGAAGCCGGCCAGATCCTGACACCCACCGGCGAAAGAGGGAATTATTTCGCCAAACAAGACCGCAGGTCGTCCCGGATTGAGTTTTTCGAGTTTTATGAGCTGCCGCCGCTCAATATCTTTTACGGCAAGCACAATATCAAAAGCGGATTTAATTTTACGGACGTTTCCAGCCGGATGAACTACATCGAGAGGCCGGTAAACGTTGTTCGTTTTGACGGAACCTTGGCAAGTAGAACAACTTTTGAAACGTCACCGATGCTTTCAATTCGTAATCGGACCTACACGGGATTCGTCCAGGATCGATGGATCCTGCGGCAGAACTTCAGCCTCGACGCCGGAATCAGAATTGAGGACCAGCGGATTGCCAAAGGCCGTAATTTTGCTCCCCGGGCCGGATTTGCCTGGTCCCCGTTTGCCGGCGACAAGACCATCCTGCGTGGTGGCGTGGGTTATTTTTACGATAAGGTTCCGCTAAATATTCGCGCATTTGGACAGTATCCCATCCGAACAGTTACCCGATTTGCGGCCGACGGCCAAACCGCTACTTCCCAAACCCGATTCGAGAATGTTTTGGTCAATGATATTGGACTTATTCCGCTCGATTTTCGCCGGGATAAATCTGAAACGGGCTTTGTGCCGGTAAATCTGACCTGGAATTTACAACTTGACCAAATAATAAACTCGCGTCTGAGTCTGCGGGCAAATTACACTAGCAGCAACACCAGCGGGCTTTATATCGTAACCCCGCAAACCGATTTTTTTGGCCGGCGGGCCATCGTTCTGACTCCTTCAGGACGCGCTTCTTATCGTGCCCTGGAAGTAACGGCCAAGATCATCTTGCCAAAAAGCCAGCAGTTTTACGTTTCCTATTTACGTTCCAAGGCCAAGGGCGACTTGAATGATTTCAATAGTTATTATGGAGATTTTGGCGTCCCGATAATCAGGCTAAATCGCTCGTCAAATTTATCGACGGACGTTCCGAATCGACTTCTGGCTTGGGGCAGTATTTCGCTTCCCCGCAAAATTTTGGTGTCGCCGATTGTGGAATGGCGCACCGGGTTTCCGTACTCAATTATCAGTGAAACGCAAAATTTCGTCGGCATACGAAACGCTGACAATCAGCGTTTCCCAAACTTTTTCTCGATCGACGCCGAGATCTCCAAAGACTTTCAAGTCACAAAAAAATACGCCGTGCGTCTATCATTGAAAGCGTTTAATATATCGAATCATTATAATCCCAGAAATATACGCAATAATTTGGGCGATCCGCAATTCGGCAGTTTTATCAACAGTTACAACCGCTATTTCACAGGTGGTTTTGACATCCTATTCTAAGAGACGAAACAAGATTTTTGTCTACCTTATGTTATGGAAATGTGATCTGTAAACATCGGTACACTAGAAAATAATATCTGGGCCTTATCCATTCTCAAATCTCAAATGTTTTGTCGTTCAAATTCGGGTTTAGTTTGATATTCCTGAAGAGATGGCGTTCCAACAAATCTTCATTTGCATCGTAAATTTCAACATTTACGGGCAATAGTAGTTTCTCATCAATCAATACCAAAATTCTCGTCGCTCCCGCCAATCCAGTCGAACCAAAGCCAGCCTGACTGGTTATTTCAATCTGGTATGCGGCATGGCCATCGACAGTTTGTTTTTCACCGACAAAAGCAGTGTTTGCCTGAGGATTGTTTACATCAGCCGTCAAGCCCTCAATCAAATTTCCGAAACCGACCGTAGTAATTGGGTGTTTAGAATCCTGCAGTGCAATCGGCGAGTCCAGACTAATCTTAACGGTTCCAACTAACCTGCCAAGCAAACTATGATCTTTCGTGAGAATCTTTCCTTCATTTTTGTCTTCCTGATAGATGGCCGTTTGATCGATCTTGCCTTTATTGTCGAGCCAATCCATTCGGACCTCAAATGGCTTGCGAAAAGACAAATTTATGATCTGTTTTTCGCCCTTCGCAATCGTCTTCTCCTCTTTCTCATAAGTTGCCGTGTAGTCTTTGACGGACTCGTATCTACGGGATATTTCACTCCACTCAAAAGGCAGCGGCTCGGCCACTTCCGAACTCACGGCGCTCGAACGAGTCTTTGATTGGTTAGCTGTGTCACCTTCAGCCACATGACACGCGGAAAGCCCGAAAACAAGAATAGTGCCTAGTAGAAAGCGAATTGAGTCTCTCAACGTTTTGCCCAAAGGAAATTAGTATTATCTTTACCATATCATACGACGACAAAGTTAGACCGATTTTCGGCCGGATCCTTGGATAGATTCCTTAACTCGGCTGGTCGTGATTTTTTAGGGGATCGCAATTTCCAAACTAAGAGATTTAGTTATGTGCGCCAACGGTGTGCCAAATCTTCAAAAAAGCTCGCTCTTGAACAAATTCATCCAAACTCAAAAAACCCCCAAACACAAGTAAATAAAAGAGCGCACAATTCAAACAAACGCAACCAAATATTCAAGTTAAGATTTGTAATAATCACGTCGCAAGTTCGAGTCTTATAACCGGCTCCAGCACTTATTTTAGATTAAGATATCCTTTGAGATGTCTTTTTTATTTACCCACGCCCTATACGATTTGGCCGGCCTTGCGAGAAATGATGTCGGGCAAGGGTTGTGCTTTCAAGGACCTACGTTATAAAAATTCATGTTAATAGCAACTGAAGAAGTCCGGTTTAGTTAGCACATTATATGTCCGGTTTGGTTGTTTTGAACGAAAGGGGCGCGCCCCTTTCGTTCAAGGCGG
>JAYVDQ010000295.1:0-2335 GCA_043749325.1 Chloracidobacterium sp.
CCCGGAAAACGACAACGCCGTCGAGTCCACCGACCATGCCTTCGAGCCTTAAATTTTCGCCGCGAATCGTCGCATATGCGCCGATCGGCACCTGGCACCCGCCTTCGAGACGGCGGAGAAGTGCTCGTTCCGCCGTGATACAAACCCTTGTCGGTGTATGGTCGAGCTTTGCAACCACTTCTCGCACCGCTTCGTCACCATCTCTGACCTCGACCGCGACCGCTCCTTGTCCCACGGCCGGAAGCATAATATCAAACGGGATCAAATGGCTGACGCCCTCACCCAAACCCAGTCGATGAACGCCTGCGTACGCGAGGATCATTCCGTCAAGATCGGATTCATTGAACTTTTTCAATCGAGTCGGGACATTGCCGCGAATCTCGGCGATCTCAAGATCGGGCCGGAAATGGAGCAGTTGGCTCCTTCGCCTCAGACTGCCGGTCGCTACTTTTGCACCTTGAGGGAGGTCACCGATAGCGGTAGCGGAACGCGAAATGAGCACGTCATTTGGAACTTCGCGTTCGCAAACCGCACCGATGACAAGTCCGTCCGGCTGCACAGTCTGTAGATCTTTTAGGCTGTGAACCGCAAGATCTATACTGCCCTCAAGCAATTCGGTCTCGATCTGCCGTGTGAATAGGCCCTTGTCTCCGATCTTTGAGAGAGCCACATCGACGCGTTCGTCGCCGATCGTCGTTATGATCTTGATCTCAAATGAGTTTCCCGGAAGCGATCTTTCAAGGCTCGACCTAACATAATTTGCCTGCCATAAAGCCAATTCGCTGCCGCGAGAGCCGATTATGAAGTTTCGAGTCATGCGGCAACTCTATCAATCGTTTCTGCTTTCATCGACCTAAGCCTTTGGACAAGTGAGAAATGGCTTTCCAGATCATCGTTAAAGCTCCCGCCGGACTTAGCCGCAAATTTATGGATCTCAGAGATATTATGATTGAGAAACTCTTTGATCCTCAGGATCTGATTCGTTTGTTCGCGGGGAGGTTTTGCTCCCGTTTTTTCATACACCGGCATTATCGGCAGCAAATAATACCAAGTTAAGAATTCGATCATCTCCTCAACGACCATCTTCCGCACTTTGGGCAAATCCAACATTCGTTTTTCGTGGTTTCCGTCAACTATTACGTGAAGATCATCAATGTTTCGCAGAATCACATTCGGGTTCTCAGCAACTGATGGGTCAACATCGCGGGGAACCGCAATATCGATCACCAAGATTTTTCGGGTCTGGTTGGCGAAATTTTCTTTATATAAAATCGGTTCCTTTGAACCTGTTGAGCTGATAACGATATCGACTGAGTTTAGCCGGCCCGTAATTTCGTCAAAATCCAGCACCTCTCTTTCGATCGAAAAATCACCCTGAATCTCAGACAAAAGTTTCTCGGCATGTTCTCTCGTCCGGTTGGAAACGATAATCTTCCCAACATTCTTGGCAACCAAAGCCTCGGTGGTGAGACTGGCCATTTCACCGGCCCCGATTACCATAACTGTCCGGCCCTGAAGCGATCCAAAGGTATTAAGAGCAAGTTCTACGGCGACGGAGCTTACAGACGTTGCACCATCATGGATCGATGTTTGAGTGAAAGTCGCTTTACCCAGCTTTAGAGAACGCTGCAAAAGTTGGTTGAGAATTTTACCCGCATGGCCCGCTTTACCCGCTAAAGAATACGCTTCGCGGATCTGACGCAGAATCTGCGAGTCACCAATCACCCTGCTATCGATACTTGTCGCAACATTGAACAGTTGCTGACAAGCCGCGCACGAAATAAATGAGAAGAAATGTTCGTCCTTAACTAAGCTTTCGGCACCTTTTATATCGATTAGCAACCGTTTGTATTGGTCGATGTCGATCGTGGATGATTCACTCACCCCGTAGAACTCGGTTCGGTTACACGTAGAGATGACAAAGCACTCGGATAAATTCCCCTTGACCCTCTTAAGGAACAAGTGGATTTCATCCTCATTGAGGTAGAGTTTTTCCCGTATTTCGACCGGTGCCGTTTTATGGTTAAGCCCAAACGCAAAAAGCGTGGGGGTTATTACAGAACTTTCCAAGTTACGCTCCCTGATTGCCGGAGTGTTATGAGAATCATTAATACTGACAGCAAAATTATAACCCATAAGACGCTCAGTAGCAGTCTTCGGTTCCAGGAAATCGTTTGTATTAATAATATAAGTTTCGTTCATACCAGGAGAGTCTAGTGTCATACATCACAATTTGGATCGTCTATATTATTCGAAAAGAGTTCGACTTCTACTAAAAATGCAAGTCCTGTGCCAGCGCTCATTTAGTTCATTTCATTGGGCTTTTAGTCATTTT
>JAYVDQ010000296.1:0-13576 GCA_043749325.1 Chloracidobacterium sp.
CTTTTGCCGCCGTCTTCGCTCTTTATCGCTTTCGCAAAAAGCAGAATTGGTTTCGCTTTTTAATTGTCGGTTTGGCTTTTGGTTTATTGTTCGCGGCAAAGCACTCCGCGGTGGTTTTCGTGCCGGTTTTGTTGGCAATTTTCATTGCCGATGTAGTGATTTACCGCGAAAATAAAACTCAATTGCCAAAACAACTTTTCCGACAAACAACGGCTTTCGCCGCGTTTCTACTTATCGGATTAGTGATGCTTTGGGCGTTTTACGGTTTCCGTTATTATTCGATCCCAAGCGCAACTGCAAACACGGTTTCCGTCGCCGATTACATCCGGGAAAACGGTCGCCCCGAAATGGTCGAATCGTTTTCCGCAAAAACGGTTGAAGGTATCAGCCGCACCCACATTTTCCCCGAATCTTACATTTTGGGAATGGCTGACATTATCGCTTGGGGCAGCCGCAACTCTTTTATTTTTGGGCAAAATTACGCGACCGGACAATGGTTTTATTTTCCGCTCGCCTTCGCTGTCAAATCGAGCGTGGCTTTGCTCCTGCTTTTGCCACTAGGCTTGCTGTTTCCGTTTTTCAATCCTGACAAACGACGCGAGATGATGTTTCTGCTTGTGCCGCCGTTAGCGTTTTTCGCCGTTAGTTTGACTTCCAATTTGAACCTCGGCATTCGGCATATCTTGCCCGTTTATGGATTTTTCATCGTTGCGGCGGCGGTTGGCGCAGTTGCGGTGTGCCGAAAGTTTTATCTTTTCCGCTATGTTTTGATTGCTCTCCTCGTTTTTCACGCGGCGGCTGCCATAAGAACCGCGCCGAATTACCTCGCTTTCGCCAACGATTTTTGGGGCGGAACGAACAACACTTATCGAGTTTTCAGCGATTCAAATGTCGACACCGGACAGGGCGTGAAACTCGTCAACGAATATCTCACACGAGAACACATCAGCGATTGCTGGTTTGCCGCGTATGTGCATCCCGAACTGATGCGTGCCACGCAGCCTTGCCGCGTTTTGCCGTCGGGTCTGAGACCATTTGTCAGTCAATCCCTTATCGAACCCGTTCCGCCGGTCATCGAAGGCACTGTTTTGGTCAGCGTCAACGAATTGCCGCCGCGCGGCGGTAATGAATATGTCCCAATCGCACAATCAAAGCCGATTGCCCAAATCGGCGGAAACATTTTCGTCTATCGCGGGCGTTTTGAAATCCCGCTGGCGGCGGCAATCAGCCGCACTTATCGCGTCGGACAATTTTTGCGGTTGAATCAAGTGCAAGAAGCCGTTGCCGAAGGACAAACAGCTATCGAACTCGCGCCCGGCGACCCGCGCACACATCTATCGCTCGGCTTGGCTTTAATTCGCGCCGGACAAAAAGACGAAGCGCGGCGGGAACTCGAAACGACCGTCGAACTGGCAAAACCGGATCCCGTTTTTCGCAACGTGGAAGTTTTGGCGCGGCAGGAATTGGAAAAATTGCGGTAAGATTACTGAAATATTATGAATCCACAAGAAAAAAAATCGACGGTTTCGGACGCGATCCGGAAGCACAAAGAGTTTCTTTTTCCCGCCGTTGCGACTTATTATCAAGAGCCGCTTGCCCTTGTAAAAGGCGAGGGCGAATACGTTTGGGACGATCAGGGCAACAAATATTTGGATTGTTTTGGCGGGGTGCTGACGGTAAGCGTTGGGCACTCCAATCCGAGAGTAAACGCCGCGTGGAAAGAGCAGGTTGACACGATCGCTCATACCTCGACGCTTTACGCCAACGGCCCACAGGGCGATCTGGCGGAAAAGCTGGCCGAGATCACGCCGGGCAAGCTAAAAAAATCATTTTTTACCAACAGCGGGACCGAGGCCGACGATACCGCCATCCTCGCTGCAAAGATCGCGACCGGAAATAACGAGATCGTTGTGCTGCGGCACAGCTACGCCGGACGGAGCGCGACGGCGTTGTCCACTATCGGGCATAAGACGTGGAAACCAATCGCTTCGCAGGTCGCTGGCGTTGTTCACGCCGCCGCGCCGTATTGCTACCGCTGTCCGTTCAAGCTCGAATACCCGTCGTGCGGCGTTGCCTGTGCAGACGATGTTGAGGAACTGATCAACACGACGACGACCGGCAATATCGCGGCGTTTATGGCCGAGACAATCCTTGGCGTTGGTGGATTTATCATTCCGCCGAAGGAATATTTCCCGCGTGTCGCGGAGATCGCCCGCAGCCACGGCGGACTATTCATCTCTGACGAAGTGCAGACCGCTTGGGGCCGAACGGGCGACAAGTGGTTTGGCATCGAGCATTACGGCGTCGAGCCGGACATCATCACGTCGGCAAAAGGAATGGGCAACGGTGTGCCGATCGGTTGGACGATCGCAACACCCGAGGTCGCCGATGCGTTTCCGGGGCTGACGTTCTCGACATTTGGGGGCAATCCCGTCTCAATGGCTGTTGGCCTTGCCGTCATCAAAGTGATCGAAGAAGATAATTTGAGAGAAAATGCCCGCGTCGTCGGCGATTATTTTCACGGGCGACTGCTCGAATTGCAGGAAAAATACGCCTGCATCGGCGACGTTCGCGGCATGGGCCTGATGCAGGGCCTCGAACTTGTCAAAGACCGTCAGACAAAAGAACCGGCGCCCGATCTTGTGCTTCGCGTCTTTGAGGAAACGCGGGCGCAGGGCGTCCTCATCGGTAAAGGCGGCCTCTACGGCAATGTCATCCGCACCGGGCTGATGCTCAATTCGACGACGGATACTGTAGACAAGCTGATCGCGGCGTTGGATGCTGGTTTGGCACTTTGCTAATTCTTGACCAAGCTGGTCTAACATAGCTATAATAGCCAAGTGTGAAGACTAACGAAACTTACGTAACTTGAGGAAATATGAGCATTAGAGTAGCAGGATCGAGACTTTCGAGAGGGGCGAACATCGCTGAGTTAAAAAACAACTTGAGTGTTTATCTCAAAGATGTAAAAAACGGGGGCGAAGTAATAGTCAGCGAGCGAAATGTTCCGTTTGCCAAAATAGTTCCGTTTGATGATACAGAAGAATACGAAACGGAAGAGCAAAAACTGGTCGCAGAAGGTATTTTGGCTGCACCGGCTAACGGTAGGCCTCTGCCGGATTCGTTTTGGGAAGACGATGATCTGCCGAATTTGCCGTTAGAGAAGATCCTTGAAGTTATCAGGGAGGAACGCGATGCGCGCTAATGTTGCGTTTTGGGACACCAGTGCGATCATTCCGCTCTATTGCCATCAAGTAATGTCGCCTGAATATCGTCGTATTAGACGTCGATTCAAACAGCCGGTTGTCTGGTGGGGCACCCACGTTGAAATTCACAGCGGCATAAATCGCCTTTTCCGCGACGGAGTTTTGACAGAAAAACAGTCTAATAAAGCACTAGAGAAATGGAGTAGCCTAAGGTCAACTGCCTTTGTCGTAATTCCGGATGACAATGTTTTGAAACTCGCAGTTTCGCTGACCACTGTGCACAATATTCGAGCTTTGGATGCTTTTCAACTCGCGGCCGCCTTAATCTGGTGTCGTGAACGCCCACGAAAGCGGCAGTTCGTATGTGCCGATAAACGATTGGCGAATGCGGCAAGCGAGGCGGGTTTTGATGTGATTGAACTGCTGTAGATGTAGGAGGATGAGCTTGGCCACGGCAAAACGGCCAAAGACGCGATGACCGCCGCCAGCCGCGACGACGAAGTTGCTGCTCAATGGGCGTTTCACGATTTCGTTCTCTGGGCGAAAACGCAGGTGAAAGCGCAGTTCGGCGACAGCTCAAACGAGATCCAAGCTCTTGGCCTCAAGAAAAAGAGCGAATACAAGAGTCCTGCGAAGAAGAAAATGCCTTAGTCGCGTTGCTCAATTCGACGACAGATACGATCGACAAACTGATTGACGCACTCGATGCCCGGTTGGCTCTTTGCTAAGGTCACAGTGGTATATGTTGAAAAATCGAATATTTGGTATTTTGTTTGTGATTTCTTTGGTTGTCGCTGTGCTGCCGGCAGTTAGCCAAAACCTAGGCGAGTCAACTCAAGTTTTTGAGACGCTTAAACCTGCACTCAGTTCCATAGAAAGCAAAAGAATATTAGAACATATCAAGACTCTGGCCTCCGACAGATTCGAGGGGCGAAATCCTGGAACATTGGGCGAGACTTTGACGGTTAACTATCTAATCAGTCAATTTAGGAAAGCGGGATTAAAGCCTGGAAATCCAGACGGAACATACGTACAAAGAGTTCCGATGGTCGGTTTTCAAACAAAGCCGCAAATCGAACTCAGCATCAAGGGCGAGAAATTGCCGTTAAACTTTCCGGACGATTTCATTCATGAATTTCCCCGACTCCAACCCAACGTAACCGTCAAAAACTCTGAAGTCATTTTTGCCGGCTACGGGATCGTTGCACCCGAATATGGTTGGGACGATTACAAAGGGATGGACGTTCGGAATAAGCTGGTCATTTTGCTCGGCGGCGAGCCGTCGATTCAGGATAAGAGCGATCAGACAAAAACGGACAGCACCTTTTTCAAGGGCGATTTGAGAACGTTCTATTCCACGATGGAATTCAAAAAGGAATTGGCTCTCAAAAAGGGAGCCGCGGCAGTTCTATTTATCACCGATCCAGAAAAGTCACCAAATTATTCGATCTTCAAGACGTTTGCGCTTTTAGAAGGATTTGCTCTACGGCCACGAGGGCCGGCAAATAATGCTCTTGCCGTAACAGGACTGGTCACTGTTAGTGCCGCCCGGAGATTGTTTGTGGCTGCCGGGCAGGACTTCGAAGGTTTGCAAAAATCTGCCCAACTGAAGGATTTCAAACCGGTTTTAACCAATGCCAAGGCAAATATTTGGGCGACGAACAAACTCCGATGGATCGAAAGCCAAAATGTGGTTGCCCGCGTCGAGGGTTCTGACCCGCGTCTGAAGAATGAATACCTGATCTACACGGCGCATTGGGATCACCTCGGGATCGACAAAAATCTAAAAGGCGATCATATCTACAACGGTGCTATCGACAATGCCGTAGGCACCGCAGAACTCCTTGCTATCGCCCGAGGCTTTGCAAAATTACCTACGGCCCCCAAACGTTCGATTCTCTTCATTGCGACCACCGGCGAAGAAAAGGGTTGGCTGGGCTCGCGATATTATGTCCGCAATCCGCTGTATCCTCTTTCAAAAACCCTGGCCGATATCAATCTCGACGGCGGCAATGTCTGGGGCCGGACAAAGGATGTAAACAGCAGCGGCTACGGGTATTCTACCCTGGACGAATATCTCGGAAAGGCAGCGGAAATACAGGGTCGCGTGTTCCCGACAGAATCAATGGATAATAACGGACTGTATTTTGGATCCGACAACATCGAATTTGCCAGGGCCGGTATTCCCGCGTTTTTTGCGTTTAGCGGTTTTGAATACATAGACCGGCCAGCCGATTTTGGCGGAAACCATTGGAACGACTATGCCGACAAGGATTATTACAAAGTTTCCGATGAAGTGAGGCCGGACTGGGACCTGTCCGGAGCCGTAGAGGACGCGCAATGGCTGTTGATCGCCGGTTACAAAATTGCCCAAGCAAATAAGCGCCCTGAGTGGAAGCCGGGCAGCGAATTCAAAGCAATTCTTGAGCGCTCGAAGAAATGAACGCAGCCTGGGAGCTTTTTAGGAAATATGAAAACACTTATCAAAAACGGCCGGGTTGTTACTGCGGTGGACGACTATCGGGCGGATATTTTTATTGACGGCGAGACGGTGACGACTATCGGCAAGCGGCTGGATATGGAGGCGGATGTTGTGCTGGATGCGTCGGGGAGGCTGGTGATTCCCGGCGGGATCGATCCGCGTGACAAATATGGAGCTGCCTCCCACGCGGGACGCATTCGGAGGACGATTTTTTACGGATGCACCAGCGGATTGTCGGTTGTAAAACCTTCTGCGACTGCTGCATCAATAAGTCTATTGTCCGATGCGAGAAAGATCGGGGCGGATAAATTCGTTTCTTGGATTGATGTGCGGGCAAGTACCGCAGAAGCAAGCTGGATTGCATCACCGGAGCGTAATGCGTGGGTCTCTAGAATGCGTTGTGATTCAACTATCACAGGCGGAGTGAGTTGAACCAATCGGTATTCGTTATTTGAAATAATCAGAAAGTCCTCAGCGATTTGTGAATATTCAGTCTGGGTGATCGACGTTTCGCGCCTGTGGCGATTGAACGAACTTAGAACTTCGACGATGCTAAAGGTGGCCGTAATGATCCTTTTTTTTTGTGGGTTTTTCGACAAGACGTTTCCTCCAGTCACTGCCGATTTCCCGCACGTGGAGTTTTACCAGGACACTACTGTCGGCGTAAAAAATCTCGTTCATCCTCGATCGCGGTCTTCGCTGATTAAATCGCCGAGAGGCCTGTCGCTTGAGAAAATCTCTGCAAGTTCGGCTCGGCGTTTTTCGCTAAGTTTAGTCGCTCTCCTCTTCGTTGGAATCGACAGCCCGGCAGCTTCGAGAGCCCGGCCAACCTTATCGTCAAGCGAATCACCATTCGAATGGATAGTTATCTCAACCTTTGAATGTTCCGGCAGATCAAGGGTAACTGTCGGACGCAATATCCCATTTTCATAAATTGCGGTGGTTGTTTGATCCATAATAATCTGATAATAACGTAAATTCAGGTAAAATGAAACGGATTTTGACGGTTATAAAATCATGAAAATAAATAAAAATTTACCCGTTTCGGTTGCCGAATGGCAAAAATTATACGAGCTTGCCACAAAATTAAGAGATCTTGAGCCATGGGAATGGATGGATGAGCAGGATATTTTCGGCGTGCAAAATCCCGAAAACGGCGAGATTGGTTTTGTCAGCATTATGGGCATGTTGGGCGAACATCGTTCGATGTGCGTTTATCTCGGTGCCGAAGGGCTTCATGGCTATTGGGATATGTCCGATCCCGCCGCTGATCTTGAAAATAATCCTTTTGCCATGATTGAAGTGCCGCAACTCCAGGCATCGTTCGAGGATCGCGAAATGCTTGAGAAGCAAGACCGCGATATTATCAAGAAACTCGGTTTGAAATTTCGCGGAAATCAGAATTACCCGCTTTTCCGCAGCATCAAACCCGGGTTCATACCGTATTTTGTCGAGTCCGAAGAGTCCCGTTTTTTGATATACGCGATGGAGCAGACACTTGCGATGCTTCCAAGATTTTATGACGAGGAGTATCTTTTTCCTGACCCGGATGAAGATTTGATTTTGGTCAGAGTTCCCGAGCAAAAAAATGGAAATCTTGGTTGGCGCGACGAAATAAAGATTGTTCCTCCGCCTGAAACACCAGAAATTGTCTTTGAAATTCCGGTGAAACGGATCGATGATATAAAAAAGGCTCCTCAAAGCAAAGGGCTGGTTCTTGAAATTGACTTATTTTACGCCCCCATGCCAATTGGAGAAAAAGGTAAACGTCCATATATACCAAAAATGCTTTTGATCACCGATTCCAAACGAGGACTGATTCTCGGTTGTGAACTGATCAAACCTGAAGAAACAATTCCCGAATCAATTGCCAAGGTTCCCCTCCATTTGATCGAGAATTTGTTGAAGTTGAAAGAACGGCCGAGTGAAATCAATGTAAGTACAGGGCTTCTATTTGAAGCGTTCAAAATATTTACGCAGCAAATCAACGTCAAACTTCGGCAGATTGACGTTTTGCCGACGATGGATGAGGCAAAAGAATCGCTATCGAGCTATTTTGAATCTGAATTCTAATAGGGGAAAGGAGCAAAATTGTATCTGCAAGCGCGGCTTAGTGCCTTAAATGGTAAATTTCTTATGAAAACACTAATCAAAAATGGCCGGGTTGTAACTGCCGTTGACGACTACAAAGCGGATATTTTTATTGACGGCGAGACTGTGACGACTATCGGCAAGACGCTCGATATGGAGGCGGATGTTGTTATTGATGCGTCCGAGCGCTTGGTGATTCCGGGCGGGATTGATCCGCATACGCATATGGAGCTGCCGTTTGGCGGCACGTTTGCGTCGGACGATTTTTTTACCGGGACGCGGGCGGCGGCGTTTGGCGGGACGACGACGATCATTGATTTTGCGGTGCAGACCAAGGGCGAATCGATGACCGCGGGCGTCGATGCCTGGCACAAAAAGGCCGAGGGCAAGACGGCCATAGATTATGGCTTTCATCTGATCACGACCGAGTTCGAGGACGGTGACGAGAAAGAAATGTACAAGCTGATGGACGAGGGCATCACTTCGTTCAAGCTGTTTATGGCGTATCCGGGAGTGTTTTTGGCCGACGACGCGACGATCTTTCGTGCAATGTCTGCGGCGGGAAAACGCGGCGGCCTGATCTGTATGCACGCCGAGAACGGCATCGTCATCAACGAGATCATCAAACGCTTTCTGGCCGAGGGCCACACGGCTCCGAAATATCACGCCCTTACGCGACCGACCATCGCCGAGGCCGAGGGCGTTCATCGCGCGATCGCCATCGCCGAAATGGCAGAGTCGCCGGTTTACATTGTTCACCTAAGCTGCACGGACGCACTCAATCAAGTGCGCCAGGCTCGCGACCGCGGCATTCCCGCATTCGCGGAGACCTGTCCTCAATATCTTTTCCATTCGATCAATGATTACGGCGACGGTTGGGACGGTGCGAAATACGTGATGACGCCGCCGCTGCGTGAAAAGCATAACCAAGCAGAGCTTTGGAAAGGGCTGAAAATGGACGATCTGCAAGTGATCTCCACCGATCACTGCCCGTTCTGCATGAAGGAGCAAAAAGAACTCGGCAAGGACGATTTCTCCAAAATTCCAAATGGCGCTCCGGGCGTGGAAAACCGCATGAATCTCATCTACACCGGCGGCGTGGTCGAGCAGCGTATTTCACTCAACCGATTTGTCGAGCTGACATCGACCGCGGCAGCCAAGATGTTCGGCCTTTTTCCAAAGAAGGGAACCATAGCCGTGGGCTCCGACGCCGACATCGTTATCTTCGACCCCCAAAAAGAACACACTTTCGGCGTCGTTGCCGAGCACATGAACGTCGATTACTCTTCCTACGAAGGCTGGAAGATGAAAGGGAAGGTCGAGACCGTCCTCTCACGAGGGCGGGTGGTTATCCAAAACGGCGAACACAAAGGAAAGGCCGGTGATGGGCAATTCCTCAAACGCGGCGAGTGCGTCAAGGTTTGAACGGAGGATCCCCCAAAATGAAACAGGTTATCTTTTCAGTTATTGGTATTTTTCTTTTATCGTTGGCTGCTAATGCTCAAATTTATCGCATCGCCGAAATGAATGTTGAGCAAATCAAAAAACTCGACAAAGCAAAAACCGTAGTCATTTTACCCGGTGGAATTATTGAGGAACACGGCTCTTTCTTGCCGACTTTCACCGACGGTTATTGGAATGAACAATTGACTAGGGAATTGGCCAAGGCGATTGCGGCAAAACCGGGCTGGTCGGCGGTGATTTTTCCAACGATTCCTTTAGGCAACAGCGGCGCGAACGACATCGGCGGAAAATTTTCTTTTCCCGGAACTTATGCCGTGCGCTTTGAAACGCTTCGTTCAATTTTTATGGATTTGGGAAGCGAATTGGGCGAACAAAAATTCAAATGGGTTTTTGTAATTCACGGACACGGCGCACCGAATCACGTTCGCGCGCTTGACCAAGCCGGAGATTATTTTCGAGATGTTTACGGCGGGCGAATGGTGAATCTGACGGGGCTTTTGCCGGTCGTCGCGGCTTGGGACGGAAAGAAAACTGGCGCGCACCGCAAGGAAGACGGCTTGCCGATTCACAGCGGAATGGACGAAACCAGTATGATGCTTGCCTTACGTCCCGACCTCGTTAATCCGAATTATAAAAACGCGAAACCGTTTGCGAGCGACAAAATGGAAGATTTGATAACTATTGCCCAATCGAAAGATTGGCTCGGCTATTTCGGCTCGCCGCGTCTGGCAAACCGCAAGCAATACGCGAACGGTTGGCAGATAGCGTTGAACGAAGCATTGAGTTTCGGCTTAAAAATTCTCGATGGTTTGGACGACCGAACAATCCCGCGTTTCGGCGACGAAATGCTGAAAAGCCCGCCTGATGTCGCTCTCGATAATGTTTCTTTGAAACACGAAACCGAGATACAACTAAAACAAGATGCTTGGTTGAAGAAAAAGAAGGTTAAATAGCAAATCCCTCATCATCGAGAATGGCGAACACACCGGCAAACAAGGTGACGGTCAATTTCTGAAACGCGGTGAGTGCGTGAAGGTTTAAGGAGAGCTAAAATGTATTTTTTCCGCATCGTATTTGGAATCGTTTCCGTACTTCTGTTCTCGATTCTTATTGTGGGTCAGACCAAATCGCAACCCGCTAAAAGTAAGCTCGAAGCGACCCTCCGTAAACTCGATCTCGAAGCGGCGTTGGCAATTCAGGAAAAAGACGAAGCACGTACTGCAAAATTCCTTACCAAAGAATCGGTGACTAATAATCCGCGAAACGGCCTTACGCTCGGAAGCGCTGGCGTGATCGAGGCTGCACGGACCGGAGTGATCAATTACCGGTCGCTTGATCGCAAGATCGAATCCGTACAGATATTGGGTAACACGGCGATCCTGATGGGTAACGAAACGGTAGTAATGATGGGCAAAGACAATGGCTCCGGGGAAACGATTCGCCGGCGATACACCAATGTATGGATGAAGACTGGTAGAGATTGGCAGATCGTCGCCCGTCACGCGAATATCATTTGCCGGTAGGCTGGACCACCCTGAGACGATCAGGCTGGCAGCAACTCAGCAAGGCCGGCGACGGGCAATTCCTAAAACGCGGAACCTGTGTTAACTTGTAAAGCCTCAAGATAAGTTAAACAAAAAAGATGGGTGAAGGAATAGAGATCGGAGCCTCGATCGGTCATTACCATATTGTCTCCAAGATCGGCGCAGGTGGAATGGGCGAGGTCTATCTCGCTCATGACGCGCGCCTTGATCGAAATGTGGCGGTCAAGCTGCTGCCGCCGGACTTTGCGAGCGACGAGGACCGTCTACGGCGTTTCGAGCAGGAAGCAAAAGCGACCTCGGCTCTGAATCACCCAAATATCCTCACCGTTCACGACATCGGCGAGCATGACGGCAATCCATACATTGTTTCCGAATTACTCGAAGGCGAAGAGCTTCGCGAGCGTCTGGACGAAGGCCCGATACCGCTGCGGAAAGTGACCGAATACGCCCAACAGATCGTCAGCGGTTTGTCTGCGGCGCATGAGAAAGGCATCGTCCATCGTGACCTGAAACCTGAAAACCTTTTCATAACCAAAGACGACCGCGTAAAGATACTCGATTTTGGACTGGCAAAGTTGTCCGACCGGGGCGCGTCAGCGGGCGGCCAGACGGGTAATGAAGACGCCACGCGGAGAGCCCTCACAAATCCCGGCGTCGTCATGGGAACGGTAGGCTATATGTCGCCGGAGCAGGTTCGCGGCCAAAAGACGGATCATCGGTCTGACATCTTTTCGTTTGGATTGATCCTTTACGAGATGATCACTGGCCGTCGTGCGTTTCAGGAGGAATCGCTGGCTGAAACGATGTCGGCGATCGTTAAAGAAGAGCCGCCGGAAATGACAGAATCGAACCCGAACATCAGCCCGTCGCTTGAGCGGATCGTGCGGCGGTGTCTGGAAAAGAAACCGGACAGGCGTTTTCAATCGACGGCGGATCTTGGTTTTGCGCTTGAGTCGCTGTCGGCACCGACGAGTTCGTCGGGAACCAATATGACAACGGCGGTCAGTGCGATCGGCCCTGAGACCGATAGGTCGGCTTGGCTCGTTCGCATTCTGGCAGGCGCTGCTTTACTGTTTTTGATCGTT
Source organism: Chloracidobacterium sp. (assembly GCA_043749325.1). Taxonomy (GTDB): domain Bacteria; phylum Acidobacteriota; class Blastocatellia; order Pyrinomonadales; family Pyrinomonadaceae; genus OLB17. Next base: position 11,873 of record JAYVDQ010000296.1, read on the forward strand.
TCCGTGGTGTCCACGGTGATGTATATTCGGCGGCCGGTGCCGGACGAGCGGCCGGTGAGCTTGGTTATACCTCTGCCCGAATCTGCTATAGGTGTCGGTGTGCCGACCATCTCTCCCGATGGCCGGACGATAGCGTTCGTCATGACGGTCGACGGCAAGGCGAATATCTACGTTCGGGACCTCGGGTCGTTTGCCGAGCAGCGTCTCAACGGTACCGACGACCCTACCGGCCCACCGTTCTGGTCGCCTGACAGCCGGACTATTGCGTTCACCGCTAAGGACAAACTAAAAAAGGTCGACATCAGCGGCGGGCCGGTGCAAGTGATCTGCAATGCTCCGGAAGCGTTCACCGGGGCCTGGAGCCGCGACGGTGTGATCGTATTCGGCGGGAGGGGGAAGGGCATTCGTCGTGTATCCGCGGCGGGCGGCGAGGTTACCGAACTGCTTCCGCTTGATGAGTCGCGGAAGGAAGTGCGACATGCGTGGCCCCGCTTTCTGCCCGACGGGCGGCACTTTTTATATCGGAGCGACAATAGCAGCAACAGTGATCTACCGGACGTTTTTGTCGCTTCGATCGACGGTAAAGAGCGAAAGTCGTTATTTAAGGGTTATACCAACGTCTATTATATTGCTCCGGGATATCTACTGTTTGCCCGTGACACGACGGTCATGGCCCAGCCTTTTGATGTTTCAAAACTTGAGGTTACCGGCGAGCCTGTTCCGGTACTCGAGAACGTGGGATTCAACGCTGACACCGGACGCTCGCAATTCTCTGTTTCTGAGAACGGGACACTGGTCTATAAAATGGGGAGCCTGGCCGAAAGGCAGCTGACATGGTTTGACCGTCAGGGCAAAGAGATCTCGAAGGTGGCGTCGCAGGGCAACTATTCCGACATAGTTCTTTCACCCGACGGTAAAAAAGCTGCTGCAACGCGAAACGTTGACGGCAACGTTGATATTTGGATGATCGACCTCGAACGCGGATTGCCGACGCGGTTTACATTTAATGCCTCCAGTGAAGACGACCCGGCGTGGTCATCTGACGGCACCAGTCTTATTTTTAGTTCCAACAAAGACGGCGGCGAAATTCGAAAGATCTACCGAAAGCTAGCAAGCGGAGCAGGAAATGAGGAACTGTTAAGCGAAGCGGTTGGGTTGTCCCCGGATGTGGGCATGGATTGGTCGCCGGATGGGAAAAACATCCTATATGCCGGTCCCGGGGAGAAGGGAGGTCTCGATCTCTGGGTATTGCCTCTCGGCGGAGATGTAAAGCCCTATCCTTTGCTAAAGTCCGAATTTGTCGAGAGCATGGGTCATTTTTCGCCTGACGGGCGTTTCTTTGCATATTCTTCAAACGAGAGCGGCCGTGACGAGGTTTATGTGCAGACCTTCCCTCTCGGCGGGGGTAAATGGCAGGTTTCGACCGGCGGCGGTGGGCAGCCGCACTGGCGGCGCGACGGCAAAGAACTCTATTACATTGCCGCGGACAAAAAACTGATGGTGGCAGCTGTAAAACTGGACGGAACATTTGAGATCGGAGCGGTAGCCCCTTTGTTTCAAACCCAGGTCTCCAATGCTAATAATCCCAATCGATACGACGCTGCGGCCGATGGGCAGCGGTTTCTCGTCAACTCTTCCGTCGAGTCAACCAAACAGGCCCCATTCAACGTGATCCTCAACTGGACCTCGACGCTGAAGAAATAA